>ONUD01000224.1 GCA_900320925.1 uncultured Eubacteriales bacterium | reverse complement strand
AAAATTGAAGCAACCGGCATGAAAGTAAAAAAATAATCCAATTGCACAAACGGCTTCGTTTGTGCAATTTTTTTAAACCGAGCGATAAATTTCGATATGGATTTGATGGAGCAGCTGCAACGGTTCCGTATCGTTTGCCAGAAGGTGACGGTATTCATTTTCAAATGCCGCTGTCTTTTCAGGGGAGAGACTTGCCCCGATGCCGCGGCAACTTTTGATTCTACCGATCCACTGTTCTTTCGTAAAGGAAAGCAGGGTATCGTAAGAATGAATCGTGCTGATAGCAAAGCGGTTTTCTGCCCACTGCGGAAAGGTATAGGCAAACTGTCTGAATCCGCCGCCGCTCCACTGCGGATTATATTGCAGGACAAGCTGTTCCATTTCCATGATTTTTTTATCTTCATACGGCAGCCAGTCCATGAAAATTTTACAGAACAGACCATGGGGTTTTAGGATTCTGTGGATTTCCCTTGCGGCCTTTTCGCTGTCAAAGTAGTGGAAGCACTGTACCGCCGTGACAACATCAAATTGACTGTCATCAAATCCTGTGTTCTCAGCAGGACACACTCGAAAACGGATAGACATCCCTTTTTGTCGGGCGAGCTGCTGACCAAAGCGTATCTGATTGTCGGAGATATCGGTTGCAGTAAAGACGGCTCCTGTGTGATAGAGATTCATGGGTAAAATGGCAGTACCGCTGCCCAGATCCAGAATTTGCTGACCGTTTTTTCCAATGCCGAATGCTGTCAGCTTGTCATACATACTTTTCGGATAAATATCCCGGTATTGGGCATAGGCATCGGAGACGTTTCCAAAATCAAATGCTTTGCCGTTGTCAATACTGTCCAATTGCATTAACATCTCTCCTTCACTCTGTATAGGGATAGGATAGCATAATGGCAGCGGTGAGTCAAGAAAAAGGACGCGGTTGGGGACTGTACAAATCCGAAAAAGGTGTTATAATAAAAAAGAAGGGAGTTGAGCCATGTTGAAAAGAATGTTAGTGGCGGATCCTGCCGAAATGAACAAGGCGATCCTGCATGAGATATTCGGAAAGGAATACGAACTGATCCAAACCGACAGCAGTGAAGAATTTTTTCGGCTGCTGATGCACTATAAGAGTGCCATATCGGTGATACTGGTCAATGAAAGCATTGCCGAGAAAATGTCTATCGAACGGACGGAAATGCTGGACAAGCTGAAAGTGTTTGAGAATACACCCGTGATTCTGATTCTGAACCGGGAACACGGCTATCTGAAGAACCGTGTCTGCCTGCCGTACAGTGATGTGATTCATTCTCCCGTGAATCCCCATACCGTCAAAAAGCGTGTGCAGAACCTGGTGGCACTGTTTGCCAGCAAGGACGAACTGGAACAGAAAGTGCAGCGGCAGATGGAGCAGATTCTCAAGCAAAATGAAGCCCTGAAAGTGAAACAAAAAAAAATCAATGCCATCAATAATGATATGCTGGATGTGCTGAGCATGGTGATTGAATACCGTGACGTGGAGTCGGGAAAGCATATCCGACGGATACAACGGTTTACCGAGTTGCTGCTGAGAGAGTTGGCAGTGAAGTACCCCAAGTACCATCTGGATGAGGAAAAAATTGCCCTGATTACATCAGCGTCCTCCATGCACGACATCGGGAAAATTGCCATCCCCGATTCCATCCTGCTCAAGCCGTCACGGCTGACACCCGAAGAGTTTCAGGTCATGAAGATGCATACCACCAAGGGCTGTGAGATACTGGAGCAGATTGATGCCGTTGAAAAAAACGAGTACTACCGCTACTGCTATGATATCTGCCGCTATCACCATGAAAAATGGGACGGTCTGGGCTATCCTGACGGTCTGGCAGGCGATGAAATTCCGATATGGGCACAGGTCGTTTCACTGGCAGACTGCTATGATGCCCTGACCAGCAAGCGGCCGTATAAAAATGCCTATTCCCACGAACAGGCGGCAGATATGATACGGGACGGTGCCTGCGGGGCATTTTCGGATGAATTGATGGAATGCTTTGGCAAGGTGCTGCCAAAGTTCAAGGTGCTGGCACAGCAGTATGCCGACAAAGCCGTGAAAAATAACAAGGCACAGCAGTTTGTCAGGGAACAAAAGGACCATTCCAAGGATGTGTATCTGAAAATGAGCCGTGATGACCTGATTGCCCTGATTGAACATCAGAAAGAACTGCTGCGGGAAACACATCAGAGAGATGTGCAGGTATTTTATGCTTCCTCGGATGCGGTGTTTGAGTTTGACCTCCTGCATGATACCGTGCATGAGAGGAAGGGAAGCCTGGAGAGTATTTGCGGCTATCTTCCTAAAAACTATGAGGAAGCGGTCAAGCTTCTTTCGGAGCAGTGTGCCGAAGAATATCGGAACCGTTTCCTGCGGACGTTCCGTCCGGACGGTATGGGAAAACAAGGGGCAGTGCTGGAATGTATGATGAAGCTGCATGGAGAGGACTATGCCAATGTCAGATGCTCTGCCATTCCCGTGTGGGAGGACGGCAGGATGACAAGGATATTTGCCGGTATCATTGAACTGCATGAAACTGCCCTGAACAGCCTGCAACAGACAGCCAAGGATCATGATGTCATTACAGGCTTGTGGAATCTGAGCGGCGTGAAGCGGGAAATTGATGACTACCTGCACCATACAGGCAAAAACGGCTATCATTTAATGATATTGGTGGACGGCGATGACTTTAAAAGCATCAACCGCCGCACCAGCTATAAATTCGGCAATGAGATCCTCATGGATATGGCAAAGGAACTGCGGAAACAGGTACCTGACAGTGCGATACTGGGCAGGATTGAAGATGACAACTTCCTGCTGTTTGTCAAGGACTGTCCCGATAAAGAAGAATGTATGGAAGTGGTCGAAGAAGTATTCCGTGCCTACCGCCAGCACTACCGCTTTAACGATGAAATCAGCATTGATACCACCGCCTCGGTAGGAGCTGCCATGTATCCGCGTGACGGAACGGATTTTGATACCCTGTTTGCCAATGTATCCAAAACGGTGGAGCTGGTCAAGCTCAACGGTAAAAATATGTATTTGTTCTACCATGCTGAAATGGAAGATGACCTGAAAATTTCCGTATCAAGCGACCTGTCCCTTCCTGAAAGCCATCTGCGGACAGACCAGGCGGAAGCTTACTTTATCCCTGTGATCCATTCCGGCAGCGGCAGAATTTTATCCTATGATTTCATTGAAACGATGGGGGAAGAGGAACACAGTACGGCTGCCGGTCTGAATACCCTGAGAAGATTGATCGGGGAAATCTGCCTGATGCAGCAGCAGAAAATGGCACTGCCCAAGCTGTCTTTGCTGACCGTGCTTTCGGATAGTGATTGTGAGATGTTCGTGAGTGTCCTCGGAGAGATTGTAAAGAAATATTCGCTTGACTGTCGGAATATCACCCTGATGCTGCCGCAAAGTCTGCTTATCGGCATGGAGGACAATCGTCTGACTGCCTTTTGTGCGGCACTCAAAAGCATGGGCTTTGGTCTTGGGGTGTATGATTTCGGCGAGGGGAGCTTCTATATCAAGTGCTTCTCGGACAGCTTCTTTGACAGGGTGGTGCTGGCAGGCAGCTTCCTCAAAGAAACTGCTGAGGGAGTGTATCCGACCGAACTGACCGCCTATTTTATCAGCTACTTTGACAAGCTGGGCATCAGTGCAGAACTGCCGTCAGGGGTGAGTGATGAACTCATCGGCATGATCTGCCAGAAAACCCCTGTTCCGTTTGGTGTCCGCAAGAAGGAATGGATTTCCCCCGAAGAGTTCCGCAAGCAGATGGAAATTTCTGCGGCAGTGGTGGAATATCCCGTGCTGAGCCATGAGAATACCTCTCTGGTGCTGAGTGAGAGGGTGTATGACGAGGTGCTGGAGCAGACACGCTCCTTTATCATGGAGTGGACGCCCCGCTTTGACAAGGTGAGAATATCGGGTTCTTTCCGCAAGCTGTACGGCTACGAGCCTGTGACGGAGGATTTCATCGGGGAGCTTTCCAAAAATCAGTTCCTCCATGCCGAGGACATTGCCAAATTTTTGGAGAAGATCCATGCGGTACGCTATGAGCAGGGCAATGGAGAGGCATTTATCCGTGTCTACAGCAGCCGTACCCGTTCCTATGTATGGAATAAGGTACGCTTTGCCGCTATCAGGAACAGTGTCCATATTCCTGTCAAGGTCATTGCCGTGTTTGCGGATGTGTCGGATGAAAGTGAAAGCTTCCTGCATGAACAGCGTCTTGACAGAACGGACTTTATTACCAATCTGTACAACAAGCGTGCCATGGAAAATAAAATCAAAAGCTGCCTGTATGAAGAGGGCAGCCACAAGGCACATTCCCTGATGATTGCGGAAATAGGCGGCTATGAAGCATTGGAAGAACAGTTTGGTACGGCTTTTGCCAATGCCGTGCTGAAAGAGACGGCCGAAAATATCCGGGAATTGTTCCGTGACTCCGACATTATCGGCAGAAGCAGCGGCAGCCGTTTTCTGATTTTTATCAGGGGAATGGGCAGCGGTGAAAAGCTCCGTGAAAAAGCGGAACAGGTCTGCATGGTCATCAAAAATCAGTACCATTCCGAAAATGAAACGATTCGTATCTTCGGCAAGGCAGGGGTCAGTGTGTTCCCGCAGGACGGAACCACCTATGATGAATTGTACTCCCGTGCCTTGGATGCCTTGGATGTTGCCAGACACAGTGCCGGACAGGATATTGCCTTTGCCGCCGACAGGGTCGGCAAAAAGCTGCTGCATGAGTGAGATGGGGGAATGGCATGAGTTATTCGTATTTTGCGGCATACTATGACAAATTGACGGTGAATGTCGATTACCAGGCACAGGCGGACTATCTGACGGCACTGATGAAGCGTCATCACCATGACTGGGGCGTGACACTGGATTTGGCGTGCGGCACAGGCTCGCTGACAGCGGCACTTTGCCAAAGAGGTGTGGATATTTTCGGGTGCGACGGGTCGGCGGAAATGCTGTCTGCCGCACAGCAGAAGGCTGAGAACATTCTGTTTATCCGACAGAAAATGCAGAACCTGATGCTTCCCCAGCCCATTGATACCTGTATCTGCACGCTTGACAGTATCAATCACCTGCCCTCGGCAAAAGAGGTACAGGCAACCCTGCAAAGAGTCAGTGAATACTTACAGCCGAATGGTCTGTTCGTGTTTGATACCAATACAATTTATAAACACCGTCATGTTCTGGGAAATCACTGCTACATTTATGATATGGAGGATATTTTCTGTGCATGGCAGAACGACTATCATGAACAGGAACATGAAGTGGTCATGACACTGGACTTCTTTGAACCTGACGGGAAGGTGTATCGGAGATATACCGAGCAGTTTTCCGAAAGAGCCTATTCCATGGAGCAATGGCAGAATATGGCGGAAACAGCAGGGTTTGCCGTGGAAGCCGTCTACCATGAGGGAAGCTTTGAGGAATTGCGGGAGGACTCCCAGAGAGCCGTCTATGTATTAAGAAAAAAGGAGAGCTATCATGAGCAATGACAGAATCATGAGATGTATCACGTCCGACGGTGCCGTTATGGCAGCCGCTGCCGATACATCGGATTTGGTATATACGGGGGCAAAGGTGCATCTGACCTCTCCTGTGGCAACAGCGGCACTCGGCAGACTGCTGACCGCCGCCGCTATCATGGGCAATCAGCTGAAACAGGACAATGCCAGCATTACCCTGCGTATCAAGGGCGATGACAGTCAGACAGGTGCCGTGATTGCCGTGTCCGACAGCAGGGGTCATGTCAGAGGCTATGTGGAAAGTCCTGACTGCCCGACAGAATACTATCCCAACGGCAAGCTGAATGTGGCAAAAGCCGTTGGTAAGACAGGGATTCTGAATGTCATGCGTGACTACGGAACGGGTGAGCCGTATCTGGGGCAAGTGGAGCTTGTGTCGGGAGAAATTGCCGAGGATATTACCAACTACTATGCCACCAGTGAACAGATTCCCACCGTCTGTGCATTGGGGGTGCTGCTCCACAAAGAAACCCATGAAGTTCTGTTGGCAGGCGGTTTGCTGATACAGCTCCTGCCCGGGGCGGATGAAGCGACCATTCAGCAAATCGAAAAAAATGTTAGTGAACTGGAACCCATGACTACCATGCTGGCAAAGGGCATGACTATTCGGGACATCTGTGAAAAGGCACTGAACGGTTTTGAAGTGGAGGTACTGGACGAAATGCCCCTGCAATATGCCTGCACGTGCAGCCGTCAGAGAGTGATCAATGCTTTTATCACGCTCAGCGACGAGGATATCCGTTCGCTTGCCGATGAAAAGGGCTTTGCCGAGGCCGTCTGCCACTTCTGCAAGAAAAAACACCGCTTCTCGAAACTCCAACTCGAACAGATTATTCAGCAAAAACATGCTTCATCTCAATGAATCCATAATTATGCAATGTAACCATAGAAATGTGGTGAAATTTATTGCATTTTACTGGTTGACAAAGTGAGGGTGTGTCATGTATAATAGTTAGGTATCGTAATGACACAAACCCCTGCCTTATGGCGGATGGGAGGGAAGATAAATGGCTGAGATTAGAATCAAAGATAATGAGTCTCTGGAGAGTGCATTGAGAAGATTCAAAAAGCAGTGTGCAAGAGGCGGCATTATTCAGGAAGTCCGTAAGAGAGAAGCTTATGAAAAGCCTTCTGTAAAGCGTAAAAAGAAGTCTGAAGCTGCTCGTAAGCGTAAGTACAAATAATCATTTGTCACTTTGCAAAGAAATTCAGGGGATGTTTTCGGATGCTGTTCCCAATCGGGCAGCATTGCGGAAATATCCCCACTTTTTTAATGAGGAATGAGGAGTGAGGAATGGGACTGTTAATGCCGACTGCTGCTGTTGCCAATGTGACGGATATTTCGATGGAACTGATAAGAGAATTGGAAATTGATGCGATTCTTCTGGACGTGGACAATACACTGGCACCACCGACTTCTCATATCCCGTATGAGGGTGTACAGGAGTGGATCCGTATGCTGAAAGAAAATGATATTGCCGTGGTAATCTGCTCGAATAACTACCATAAACGTGTCAAACCGTTTTCGGACAGCGTGGGACTGGAATGTGTGGCAATGAGCCTGAAACCGTTCCCGTTCGGATTCAATCGGGCAAAGAAAAAACTCAAAGAAAAACCCCAGTCTGTACTGGTGGTGGGCGACCAGATTTATACCGATGTGCTGGGAGCCAATCTGGCAGGCATGAAGTCGGTACTGCTCGTGCCGAGGGATGAAGAGCATGGGTGGAGCATTTGGCTCAGACGCAAAATGGAAGTAAATGTCAGAAAGAAGATTAAAATCAGGGGGAATGGATGATGTCCGTCAAACAGGCAAATGTCATAGACGGTATGGGAGTGGACAGGGATACCAATACACTCGTATTCCTGATTACTGACCCCTATACATGGGCAGTGCAGGAATATGAACATCTTAAGGCGATTCAAACGAAAATTAACAATTATGTCCGTTATATCGAATCCCGTGGTTACAGGGAACATTACCGAAACAGAGAATTTGACGGCTTTCGGATAGAAATTGTGTTTAAATATCCGTTTACCGCCAACGGACAGGCTTTTCTCAGTGCCGGCAAAAAACAACTGCTGGAAAGAAATATCGACTTTATCTATTCTGTGGCAAAGGGGGAGAACCCATGAAAAAAATACTGTTTTTGCTTGGTCCAAACCTCAATATGGTCGGGATCAGAGACAAAAATATCTACGGTGCCGAAACGGACGCAAGTATCCGTCAGCAAGTCATGCAGTGGGCAGAGGAGCTGGGACTGGAACTGGAAATCTTTCAGTCTAACCATGAGGGGGATTTGGTGGATAAAATCCATGCCGCCTACGGTCAAAAAGATGGCATTATGATTAACGCAGGGGCATTGACCCATTACAGCTATGCCCTGCATGATGCCATTGAAGCAGTGCATCTTCCCGTTGTGGAAACACATATGTCCAACATCTATGCCCGTGAGGAATTTCGCCACAAATCTGTGATTTCCCCTGTCTGTATCGGCTGTATTGCCGGCTTTGGCAAGGAAAGCTATTATCTGGGTCTGGCGGCACTTGCTAAAAAATTATAATGAAGGAGATAGTTTGATGACAAACAGACAGTTTTGGGATAAACTGGAACGCCTTTCTTCCCAAGAATCAACAGTGGAAACAGTTGCGGAATTTATCAGGATACTGAGAGCGGGGTATCAGCAGGATTTGCAAATCCTCGTGGGAGGAGTGATTCGTTTTGATGATCCGAATTGTTTT
>ONUD01000225.1 GCA_900320925.1 uncultured Eubacteriales bacterium | reverse complement strand
GAGGGAGGTGGCAAAAGCTGGTAAATTAACTACCAAAGTGCAATATTTTTCTTACTAAAATGAATTATATGAAGTAAAGAAAGCTGTTCAGCTTTTGACGGAGGGAGCGTGGCGGCAAGGCAGTGTCAACTGTCATATCTTTCATCGGGATAATGAGTTTGTGCATTTTCACAACACCTTTAAAAACAGTTGATAACATTGGTTGAACGGGGGGACAGCTATGGAATTGACGGAGTATAAAAAACAGCATGAATTGGCAGTCATCGAACAAAAACTGGCACCTCTGGTCAAGCGAAAGGACAGAGCATGGATTGAAGTGTACCGCCTGCTGGACATCGTAGAGGAAGAAGAACTGTACAGTGTTTCCTATCACAGCTATACGGCATGGCTGACGGATTTTGCCAGACGTACCCATGTGACGGTATCCTTGCTTTGGAAAAAGAAGAAGGCAGGCAGATTCTATGACAGCTATGTGGCAGAACGCCAATATCAGGAAAAATCCTATGTTCCTCTGGACGAACTGTCCATGGATCCCGAAATCATCGTCATGATAGAAAAAATCACTGCGGGCAATCTCACCGAGGCTCATAAGATGATTGACCGAAGCCTGAACGGTGAAATGAAACGCAGTGACCTGAAAACCTTATGGGAATCGGAAAAACGGGAGCGTGCCAAAAAGGGAATGCCGATCATGAGAGCGAATGCTTATGACAAAGATACCTTTGCGGAGTTGTCCTATGCCGGCTATGCGGCCAAAAATGCCACCAGTCTGGATATTCTGACGGCACTGTGCAATGAAAAGTGGATGGCAGGCTTATATGCGGACGGCAAAGAGGGAAAATACCGTCTGCTGACGGAGTTCTCTATCCTGAACGGTAATCTGGATACGGATTATCTGGTGATAGAAAATTACACGGACGTGCGAAAACATTTTTTCAGCCTGCATTCCATTCGTATTATCTGTGAACGGGAGGAACTGCAAAAGGAACTGCATCTGAAAGCCTATCCCACCTACATGGATTATTATTGGCTTGCCGTGCCGATTGAATACAGTGAGCTTGCCTACACTCTGATAGAAAAGCATGACACCATCGGACTGATCCTATATGATGAAAACACCCATACCGCTATGATAGATACGCCTGCTGTCAGCGGTTCAGGCTATGGCAGCAGGCGTTCGGATACAATGGATTCCGTTGTGTATTATCTCTTATAGGAAACGGGTACGCAGTTCTTCATCAGACTGTGTGCAGAGATAGGCAGGCGGTACATCCAAGACGGTTTTACAGCCGCTTTGCCCCTCGCTGTACATTCTCTGTACGGCTCTTGCATAGGCAACCAGTACACTGGTGGTAAATTCGGGATTAGAGTCCAGCTTGATACGGTACTCAATGATATGATTATTTTCCTTGTTGACTCCCGTCCTGCCGGAGCGGAACACAAAGCCGCCGTGTGCCATACCGCTGTGGTTCTGCATGAACTCTTCTTCATCAATGAAGTGGACAACGGTGTTGTAGTCGGCAAAGTAGTTAGGCATTTCCTTGATTTGCTTTTCGACCAGTGCGGCATCGGCACCGTCCTCCAGTACCACAAAGCATTCTCTGAGATGTTTGTCTTTGGTGGAGAGTGCGGGATTCTGGCCGCTTCTGACGGCTTCCAGAGCGGCTTCCACGGGAATGGTGTACTGCTTGGCATTTTTCACGCCGGCAATGCGTCTGACGGCATCGGAATGACCCTGACTGACGCCCTTGCCCCAGAACGTGTAGTCTGTGCCATCGGGCAGGATGGCATTGGCATAGACCCTGTTGAGCGAGAACAGACCGGGATCCCAGCCGACAGAAATCATGCCGATATGCCCTGTTTCCTTTGCGGCAGCGTCCACATTGGCAAAATGCTCAGGAATCTTGGCATGGGTGTCAAAGCTGTCAATGACATTGAACAGTCTTGCATACCGGGGTGTCTGCACGGGCAGGTCAGTGGCACTGCCGCCGCAGAGAATCAGCACATCCACCCTATCTTTCCACCGCTCAATGTCCCGTACATGGACAACGGGAACATCAGGTGTCAGAATTTTGACAGTTTCGGGTTCTCTTCTTGTGAAAACAGCCGCCAGTTCCATATCAGGAGCTTGTGCAACAGCGATTTCTGTTCCTTTTCCGAGATTGCCGTAACCTACAATACCGATTTGAATCATGTTTTTTCTTCTCCTTTGAAACAAATTTGAACAATCTAAGTATAAAAGTATTTTTTCGATCTGTCAATAAAAAATACTGTATTTTGGAATCGAAATATGCTATAATAAATGGCACAAAAAAGGATACATTTGCCCGATGTTTGACATGGCAATGGAAACACCCTTGCCGCCACGCTCCCTCCGTCAAAAGCTGGACAACTCCCTGTTATTCAATTAATTCATTGCGTGAAGAAAAATATAGCATTGGGGCAGATAATTTACCAGCTTTTGCCACCTCCCTCTCAGAGGGAGGCTTATCTACTGCTCACCACTTTGGCAGAAATTTTGGCAAGCGATACAGTAACGCAAGCCTCCCTCCGTGAGGGAGGTGGCAAAAACCGTACAAATCAAGTGATAATTGCAAGTGAATTTGAGAACGGAGAGAAAGTATCTCATTGAATAAAGTTACAGCGGTTTTTGACGGAGGGAGCGTGGCGGCAAAGCAGTATCCATTGTCATATCTTTCAGCGGGAAAATGAATTTTTTCATTTTCACAACACCTTTAAAATTTAACGAGGAGGGAATCGTATGACCATCGCAGTATGCATTGATGACAAAAACGGAATGCTTTTCAACAACCGCCGCCAAAGCCAAGACCGGGTGCTGATAGAAGATTTGGTGGCACTCAGCAACGGCAGGAAAATTTCCATCAGTCCCTTTTCCAAGGAGCTGTTTGCAGGGGATGAGGTGTGTATCGTGGAGGAACATTTTCCGGACAAAGCAGACGAGGATACCATCTGCTTTGTAGAAAACATCGACCTGACGGCTTATGCAGACAAAATTCAAAAAATTATCCTGTACCGCTGGAACCGGCATTATCCGTCCAGCCTGAAATTCAAGCTGGATCTGTCACCATATACCTTGACAGAACAGACGGATTTTCCAGGAAGCTCGCATGAAAAAATCACAAGAGAGGTGTATGTAAGATGAGAGTCAAAAAAATCGTGCTGTTGTTATGGTGCTGTTGTTTTTTGCTTTGCGGGTGTACGGTCAGCGTCAGCCTGCCAACCGAAAGCAGTGCTGTTCAGGCATCCCTCAGCGGCTATACGACGGATACCGTACCGGCTTATACAGAGGAAGCGTTTGTAGAAATCAACGACAATGTACCGTGCTTCACGGACAAGGACTATACCACTCAGTCCTTTGAAACATATGGAGAACTGGACAGTCTGGGCAGGTGTACCATCGCCTATGCCTGTGTGGGAAAGGATACCATGCCCACAGAAAAACGGGGCAGTATCAGCAATGTCAAGCCGTCAGGCTGGCAGACCGTGAAATATGACAACGTGGACGGAAAGTATCTTTATAACCGCTGCCATCTCATCGGCTGGCAGCTCACCGCTGAAAATGCCAATAAAAGCAACCTGATTACGGGTACCAGGTACTTGAATATTGAAGGAATGCTGCCGTTTGAAAACATGGTGGCAGACTATGTGAAAGAAACTAATCACCATGTACTTTACAGGGTCACGCCGATTTTTGACGGGAACAATTTAGTGGCAAGAGGGGTGGAGATGGAGGGCTATTCCGTGGAGGACAGCGGGGCAGGCATCAGCTTCCATATCTATGCCTATAACGTACAGCCCGGCATTGAAATCGACTATGCTGACGGTAGCAGTTGGCTGGAAGGTACACAAAAAACAGAGCCGTCTGCCGCACAGATGACCTATATCCTGAATACCAATAACCATAAATTCCACCTGCCAAGCTGTTCGGTAGCTTCCTCTATCAAGGATACCAACAAGGAAACTTTCCAAGGAACAAGAGAAGAAGTACTGGCACAAGGCTATGAGCCTTGCGGAAAATGCAAGCCGTAACGGAGGGACAAGCATGAAGCTGTGGGAAAAAACACTGGAAAAAGAAGAAATCTTTAACGGAAAGGTCATACACGTAACACTGGAAAAGGCAGAATTAGAGGACGGCAGTACCGCCATGAGAGAGGTTGTCGGTCATCCCGGGGGCGTGTGCGTTGCCGCTCTAACAGAGAAAGAAGAATTATTGTTTGTCAGACAGTTCCGTTATCCGTATAAAGAGGTACTGTTGGAGCTGCCCGCCGGCAAGCTGGAAAAGGGACAGAATCCCCTTGAAAACGGCAAGAGAGAGCTTTTAGAGGAAACGGGTGCCATCGGAAAAGAATACATG
>ONUD01000226.1 GCA_900320925.1 uncultured Eubacteriales bacterium | reverse complement strand
ATCTCCTTGATTTTGACGGTTTCCATCTTGGCAATGGCATCCGTCACCGGCTCCGTTTGGGACTGGTCAACAATCAGATACTTCACAGCATTATCTATTAACTGTTGTTCTGCCGAAGCAAATAATGCAGGATCCTTCTCCCATTTGCGGAGAAGGGAGTAATAAGCGGTATTGGAATACAAAGTGTCCAGCAAGTCGGGCATGATGGCATTGCTTTGGTCAAACGCTTTTTCGGATGTGGTAAAGTCATAGGCATTCAATGTCACCACATTCACGGTTGTCGGCACATTGCGAATCACTTTGTTGATGATATTGAACGTGTCCTTGTCAACAAAGCTGCACATTCTGTAATTGCTCCTGTCAATGCCCTTGTTTTCCAGTTCCTGCTCCAGTGCGGCAGTTTCTGTCGTATAAAGACCGTCAATCTGAAAGGCATAGGCATTGGCGGAATCCTCCGCTACAAAATAATTGTTGGCAAATCCCACCGCAACGGACAGACTCAGCAATACATACAGACTTTTGCGGCGGAGCTTTTTGAGGAACACGGCGGCAGGAACCAGGCATAAGGGCAGGAATACAAAATACCCTTTGAACAGGAACCGCAGGTTCTTGAAAACCGGCAGTACCACCATCAAGCGTCCTACAATATTGGCGGTCATCATCAGAAAGAAAAATGCCATGGCAATGCCGACACCGATGTAAAAGCCTCTGATATAAGTCTGATGAAAACAGCCCTTGAACAGTGTTTTGACTTCCTCATCGCTTTTGGTTTTCAGCGTTCTGTAACCACGCACCAGTCTGACCGATACCATCAGGACAATGCCGTACAGGCAGATACCGAAACCGCCTGCATACATCAGGAACAGGGTGCTTCTCTCCATCACGGCATTGCCGAAAACATACTTCAATGCTTCTCCGAAACTGCCGCCGCATAAGCCGTAGGGAATGAAGATTCCCAACAGCCCGTCCTCCATTTGCAGGCAGTTCTGCAAGGCATTGGCGGCAGTGGTATAAACGGGCGAACGGGAGGAGGACTGCATCAACAGCATCAAGTGCGGCACACTCAGTGTCAGTCCCAAGGCACAGTTGCTTAACAGGGGAAGAAAGTATTTCCGCTCATGGAACAGTGCCATGCCGAGCATGAGGAGTGCATACAGGCAGTAGTGGTAGATCGTGTACTGTACATTGCCCATCAGCAGACTGAATGCCAGCACGATCCCGCAGGCAATATAGGACAGACGATTGTCCCTCCACCGCAGCATGACATACAGCAACAGCGGAATCAGAAAATAGTTATTGAAAATATAGTACCAGTGGGCAAACATATAAAATGCCGAACAGGAAGCGTATAACAGCACCAATAACACCGATTTGTATTCCGACAGTTTCAACTGCCTGCCGACCAGAAATGCCATGAGATTGCCCAGCAGGAACAGGAACAGGATGTAAAAGGAGATGGTAGACCCCCACTGCCGCAGGAATACAAAATGGTAGATGACATAGCACAGCATCATCAGCGGATTATGCAGACCATAATACCCCTCATCGGCAATTTCCAGCCCCTTGCTTTGGAAAAAGTCATAGTTCGGCATGATACCCGTAGAGAAGAACTGCTCATAAGCCTTGTCCATGACGGGCATCCACTGGTTGCGGTTGTCATCGTACAGGAACATTTCGGGAGCAAAGCCCGTTGTGCAAAGCAGGAGCAGTACCGAAAAAACGGCAATGCCCAACAACCATAACCATTGTGTACGTTTACGTTCCATGAGAAGGTTCCCTCCGTTTTCTATACAGAATCATCAAACTGACGAACAGAAGGCTTATCAAAATGGCAGCACCATTGCCAATGATAATCCACGGGTTGGTGTAAGTCACTGTGACCGTTCCCTGTATGCCGTCTGTGTTGACAAGGAGATAGCCGTGACTGTCTTCACTGATAATCAGCTGTCTGCCGCCGCCAAAGGCTTGCAGACCGTCTTTATAGGTAAATGCCAGCCTGTAGGAAGCACTGCCCTTTGCCATAAAATGCAGTTCATCCATTTTGCTTTCCAGTGGTACGGCTTTGCCGCTGTCATCGGTACACAAGGCGGGAATCCCCTCCAGTTCTATCATTCTGGCTCCCTGCATGAACGGAAAGGCATTTTTAATACGGACGTTTGTCATACAGGTGCCGATATAATCCGAAAACTTTTGGTACAATTCTTCACGGTCATCAATCAGCAGATACTTCACGGAATTGTTCATCAGTTCCTTTTCAATGATAATGGCTCTGTCAACCTGATCGGCGTCATCGGCATCAAATATGGATTCGTCACTGCCATTTCCGTACATAGCAGCATTGTCAAACATCAGGTATTCACTCTGCTTCAGAGATTTCTCACATTCCGTATAATCATAGCCGCCCAACGCAAACACGTCCACTGTGGTTGGAACGTTTCTTTCGATTTTATTGATAATATCGAAAAAATTAAATACATTGATAGAATTATTGACAAAGGAACAAATGCGGTAATTTTGACAATCCACTTTTTTCTCTTTCAGCTCCTGCCGAAGCACGGAAATTTCTTCATCATAGCGTGCCGTCATATAGCTGTCAGATATTTTCAGCCGAGATTTTTCCATAAAATCCTTTTCAACAAAATAGCCGTTGACCAGTCCTGTCAGGAT
>ONUD01000243.1 GCA_900320925.1 uncultured Eubacteriales bacterium | reverse complement strand
GAATTGCTGCATACAGACCTCCATCAAGAGATTGTCAAATGATACCCATGGAGTGATAAAGTTGAAAAAAAATCCGATAATCTCGGTCATTGTACCGATGTACAAAGTAGAAAAGTTTATTCCGAGGTGCATGGAATCCATTCAAAAGCAAACCTTTCAGGATTTTGAAGTGCTGATGATTGATGACGGCTCACCTGACGGGAGTGCGGAAATTGCCGAACAGTATGCCAGAGAGGACGAACGTTTCCTGCTGTTTCATAAACCCAACGGAGGGTTATCCGATGCCCGCAACTACGGTATGGAACGGGCAAGGGGAGAGTATCTTGTTTTTGTTGACAGTGACGACTGCGTTCACAAAGACTATCTGGAAGTATTATACCGTGCGTGTGTTGACAACGGGGCAGACATTTCCTACTGCCGTTTCTTTCACTCGTATTTCATGTCAAATGTTGCCATTCCCATGCTGAGTTCTGCCAAAAAAGAGGTACTGGACGCACATGACGCTCTGAATCTGATTATCCGTGACCAGTATCTCCACAGCTATGCATGGAACAAGATGTACAAAAAGTCCCTTTTCACCGACAACGGCATTACCTATCCGAAAATGTATTTTGAGGACGTGGCAACCAGTCCCCGTGTGTTTTTCCATGCTTCCAAGGTTGCCGTTACCAACCGCTATCTGTATTACTACGAAAAGCGTGTTGGCAGTATTATGGCAACCATGGATATGGGAAAGGTCAATGATTTGCTGCGTTCTATCCTCATTATACGCAATTACCTGCAATACAAGGGAACTTATGAGGAATACAAACCTGCTGTTCATGCCCTTGCCAGGAAAATGTATCTTATCAACATCTATTCCATCTTCCGACAGCATCTGAAATTCTTCCATTTTCAGGGCATGAAGCAAAATTTCCGTATCAACCGCCAATTATATGAATACATTCTCTCGGACAGCTATGAAGCCGTCAAAGACATCCCTTCTTTACCATTTGAAATGATACAGCCTGTATCCAAAAAAGACACCCATCATGGATGAGTGTCTTTTTGATTTATACCTTGATTTTTTTGCGGTTCACGTACCAGTACAGCATTCCGAATGCCATCATGCCGAACAGCAAAAGAACTGTCCATACTCTGGCATCCTCCATGCCTGCTTCGGGCAGAACATACGGTACCAGATTTTTCTGATTGGTAAAGAGTGCTGTTTTTGTCACATCTTTTTCAATCACGCCGCTGTGGGAAGCCGTTGACTCAATCTGTTCAAAACCTGTCATTTCTGTCTCCGTGACACGGTAATGGTAGCCTGCGGGGATATTGCTGATGGTCAGGCTTTCATCATCCTTTAACTGGCATTCATACTTGCCGTTGACAAATGTCACCGTTCCGTAGGTAGCATTGACATTGGCTCCGGCATCATCGGTGAGCAGCACCGTGAAGCTGAATGACAGTGCCTTGTCGGTATCGGAAAGCTCTTCCGAACCATCGGCATTCTTGACATTTTTCCTGATGGTCAGACTGCCAAATTCAGGCGGCGGGTCATAGCTGTTGGTAATGGTAACAACAGCATCTCCTGCCCCAATCGTACCCGAAGGAGTTCCTGCGGTCTTAATTGTCCAGTTAGCCTTTACCTGTTCACTGACCTGATAGGCCGTACCGTAGGGCAGGCCACTGATTGTTACAGGGGTTCCCTGCACGACAGTAAAGGTACGGCTGTAGGAAGTGCCGTCATATGTGTAGGCGGATACATCTATGTAGCTGCCCAGATTGACACCTGTGGGGGCTGTCAAGACAACGTCAAAGGAAAACGGCGTAGTTTTCTGAGCATCAGGCACGTCACCGTCAAATGCCTTTTGCAGGGTCAGGTCATTAGTACGGCGGGTATTTTCGACGGCGGCTTCTTTTTCGATTGTCACCGTGTCGGCAAAAATCGTACCCGAGGTATTGGTGGCATTGGTCTGGGTATAGTTGTCACCTGCGGAAAGCTCCGTCACGGTATACTGCGTACCGTAGGGGATTCCCTCAATGACCATCGTTTCTCCGCCTTTCAGCGTAAAGATACCGGCACTGCTGATGGTATGCGTCTTGGAAAGGCCTGTATAATCCGTGACATTCACCGTTCCGATACCAAAAACACTGCTCAGTGTCAGTTGGAAGCTGAATGTATCAGCGACATTGGTATCCCCGTTAGTCAGTGTTTTGGTCACTTTCAGTGTACCGACTTTGGGGGTATTGGTGAATGTTTCAGTAATCTGTACCGACTCTTTGGCGGGAACATTGGCAGTATTCTGATAAGCATAGCTGTTATCAGGGGTGATGTCAATGGCATAACCGCCCTTATCCACTGCTTCCACGGTTGTAGTGTAGTACTCGCTGACAGTACGCCCCTTGTTGGTGGCGAAAGTTTCATTGGCACCGTCCCTGAGAACCGTCCTGAGGTCATCCACCTGTTCCACGGTCATGGTACTGCCCTTTTTGAACTGACCACGAAATTCTGCGGAAGATTCCTTGTCCTCCGTACCGTACATCAGGTGGAACGCACCACTGCTGTCCGTGGTATTGGTCATTTCGTCCGAAGTCGCAAACATATCCTTCCAGATGTAGCTAACATCTTTCACGGCACTGCCCGTATTCGGGTCAAAGTTCTTGTTGGACTGGACAGAACTTGGTCTTGGAGTGGTGGTCACCGTAGTGGCAGAACTCCAACCGGTAATTTTATAGGTTGCCCCCTGTGTAAAGTTTCCAAACTGCACTCTGTCCCAATAACCGCCATCATTTTTAGCGAGATAACCATTATACGGGAAAGAGATCGTACAGTTTTTGGAAATTCGCATAAAGTCAATCCCTGTATAGCCTTCTGTATCAAATCGATAAAGTCCGTCAGCAGTCAGTGTTCCCAAAATAGTTTTTGCTGTTTTGCCGCCCCCATAAACATACACACCAATTTTGGCACCACCGTCTGTCCAGTGATTATCACCAAATGCCGCAGCAGCGTCCAGATAAAT
>ONUD01000227.1 GCA_900320925.1 uncultured Eubacteriales bacterium | reverse complement strand
TGCCATGCTTCCGTCAGGGCTGTCTTTGAAAGTGATGTACAGCTACACCGTGCAGGATGAAACGGCTTGCGAATCCGAAACGGAACGGCAGGTCTGTACCTATCTGAAAGCCAGAAAAACCCCTGTCAGACATGACCGCCTGCTCAAAGCAATGGGGCTGACGGATGGAGAACTCTTTGCGGAAATGGTCAAAAAGGGTATCCTCGCAAGAACCGAAGCGGTCAAAAGACGCTTGCAGGATATGACCGTGAAAATGGTGCATTTGGAAAAAGATTCTCCTGATGACCGTTACACACCTGCACAGACCGAAGTACTCCATACCCTGCGTGCGGCAGGAGATGTGTCACGCAAGGAAATCTGCTATTTTACGGGTGTGTCAGCGGCGGTGGTGGACAATCTGGTCAAAAAGGGCATCTGCCGTTACTATGACGCACCGCCCCCCAAAGAAGTACCGCCGCCTGCCCCTGTGACGGAGGAAGCCATTGCTTTGACACCTGTCCAGCACAACGTATTTGCTTCTTTGCTGGAACGCTGTCAGAGCGGGAAAGCTTCTGCTACGCTCCTGTACGGGATTACCGGCAGCGGCAAAACTTCTGTTTTCATGAAGCTGATTGACCACGTTCATGATGCAGGCAGGGGTGTCATTTGTATGGTGCCTGAAATCGCCCTGACCCCCCAGCTTCTGGCAAAATTCAAGGCTCGTTATGGCAATCATGTTGCCGTGTTCCACAGCGGTCTGTCCTTGTCGGACAGGCTGAAAGAATGGAAGCGGGTCAAAAACGGGGAAGCCACCATTGCCGTAGGCACACGTTCTGCCGTGTTTGCACCGCTTGGCAATATCGGTCTGATCGTGATGGACGAGGAGCAGGAATATACCTATAAATCCTCTGCCACACCCCGATTCCATGCCCGTGACCTTGCCAAGATACGCTGTGCGGAGAATCATGCCATGCTGCTGCTGTGTTCTGCTACCCCATCGGTGGAAAGCTTCTATGCTGCCGAACAGGGGCGTTACTCTTTGGAACGGCTGGATGCACGCTACGGCAAAGCCAAGCTGCCCCATGTCATTACTGCCGACATGAATCTCGAAATGCAGCAGGGCAACCATTCGGGCTACAGTTCCATTTTGTTGGACGCTATCCAGGACAACCTGAATCACGGTCATCAGTCCATCCTGCTGCTGAACCGGCGGGGACATCATACCTTTGTGTCCTGCTCTGCGTGCAGGGAGGTCATATCCTGTCCGAACTGTTCCATTTCGCTGACCTATCACAGTGCTAACGGGCGGCTGATGTGCCATTACTGCGGCTATTCGCTGCCGGCACCGACAGAATGCCCCTCTTGCCATTCGCCAAAACTGCGGTATGCGGGGGCGGGAACGCAAAGAGCAGAAAAAGACCTTCAGGAACTGTTCCCGAGAGCAAGAATTGTCCGTCTGGATACGGATGCCACCATGCAGCAGTTCGCCTATGAAAAAAAATTGCAGGCATTCCGTGACGGGGAGTATGACATCCTGCTGGGAACCCAGATGGTGGCAAAAGGACTGGATTTTCCGAATGTGACACTGGTAGGGGTACTGTCTGCCGACCAGATGATGCACGGGGATGATTTCAGGAGCTATGAACGCACCTTTTCCCTGCTGACACAGGTGGTAGGACGTTCGGGACGGGGCGGACTGGAGGGGCGTGCCATTATCCAGACCTGCGAGCCGGAAAATCCTATTATCGAACTGGCGGCAGCTCAGGATTACGAAGAATTTTACCGAAGCGAAATCTTGATACGCAAGTCCATGCTCTATCCGCCGTTTGCCGACATCTGCGTGACGGCATTTATCGGACAGGACAAGGACAAAACACAGCAGGCTGCACAGACATTTGCACAAAATCTGTCGGAGCTTGCCGGAAGTGAGTATGCAGAGCTTCCGATGAGGGTGCTTGGACCGTCTCCTGCACTGGTGTCACGTGTCAATAAGCAATACCGCTATCGGCTGATCATAAAATGCAAAAATACCAGACGTTTCCGTGAAATGCTGTCAAGGCTGCTGACGGACTTTGGCAAAAATCGGAGTTATGCCGATGTGACGGCCTATGCCGACATCGACCCCGATAGTACCATATAGAAAGGAGTCGGAAGAATGGCAATACGCAATATTGTCAAAGAGGGCGACCCTGTCCTGAATAAGGTCTGCCGCCCCGTGGAAAAATTTGACGACAGGCTTGCTTCCCTGATAGAGGATATGTATGAAACCATGGACAACGGAGGCGGTGTCGGACTGGCTGCCCCGCAGGTGGGGATTCTCAGAAGAATTTTCGTCATTGATATCGGCGAGGGCAGACTGGAATTTGTCAACCCGAAAATCCTCCGTACAAGGGGTGTGCAGGAAACCAATGAAGGCTGTCTGTCCTGCCCGGGAGAGTTCGGCATTACCAAGCGTCCGATGTATGTGACCGCCGTGGCACAGAACCGCTATGGTGACCAGTTTACCATCAATGCAGAAGGACTGCTTGCCAAGGCCATCTGTCATGAATATGACCACCTTGACGGGATTCTTTTTAAACAGCACGTTATCAGAATGTTAGACCCGAAGGAATTGAAGTGATGTTATGAAAATCGTTTTTATGGGAACACCCGATTTTGCGGAGACTGCCCTGCGTGCCCTGATCGCGGCAGACCATGACATCGTTGCCGTGGTGACCCAG
>ONUD01000228.1 GCA_900320925.1 uncultured Eubacteriales bacterium | reverse complement strand
CTGCCATATTCATGCAGCAGGTCATTCAGCTTGTCTACCGAGTCCATATTCTCCACGATGATACCAATGATAGAAACCCTGTTTTCCATAATCAAACTCTCCTTTTGACACGAAAAAAGCACCCTGTGCAAAAGGTGCTTTTCAGTACTTGGTTATGGCAGCCTTTCACATCAGAAACAGTTCTTTTGTGTCAGATAATCGTTGTATTCGTTTCATGCAAAGCCAAAGCTCCTCACTCAACTGCCATGATTATACCACATCTCTCCCTGCTTTTCAAGCGGGAAAAAACAAATCTTTATAGAAGCTTTTTGACATCTTCCAAATCCTGTTGTATAGATGCCAGTTTTTGGATGACATCGTCCCGATGCAAAAAGTTATGGTTGCTTCTGCCAACCAGATAATCAATGGTCACACCAAAAAAATCCGCCAGTTTGATAAGAGCATAACTGTCGGGATTGGTCTTTTCCGTTTCGTAATTGGAAAGTGTTTTTTGGTCGATTCCCGTTGCTTTTGCCACATCGATTTGCCGCAAATCTCTATCCTCACGAAGATCTCTGATTCTGTTCATAGTAATATTCCTCCTATATAAGAGGATTGTACTATATTTTTTCTAAAAGTCCTTGACATACTAATAAAATACTATATAATGAAATTATAGAAAAATATTAGTGCAAAATACAGGGGTGATTCTCATGAATAAAAAAAGAGAGCCGAGGCGTGCTGTTGTTGGTGCTGGGAGTCATTCTCATGTTAACAGGTGGAGGGTTATGGATATACGGCGATAAAATGAATCATGATGTGGATACGGTTCTGAGAAGTGTCCTGGAATCGGGAGAAACAGAGCCGGGTTCCGTCTTTATAACAATAGGGATCATTCTTATTATCATAGGTGCTGTTATGGTCATTAGCGGCGTAATCATAAGAGTGAAAAATCTTCCTAAAGCCTTATAATGGGAGAATGTTTGCTTGATGGCAGTAAAGTGGATGATACATAAAAACAGGACAGAAAGTTTCTGCCCTGTTTTTTCATCAGATTTGGTCAAGAGCCTGCTTGAGGTCTGCCAAAATATCATCAATGTATTCAATGCCGACGGACATTCTGATCAGGTTCGGCTTCACACCGCACTCTTCCAATTGCTTGTCATTCAACTGACGGTGGGTAGTGCTGGCAGGGTGCAAGGCACAGGTGCGTGCATCGGCAACGTGTATTACCAGCTTGGTCATTTTCAGGCTGTCCATGAACTGCATTGCCTTTTCCCTGCCGCCTTTCACGCCAAAGGAAATCACGCCGCAGGAACCGTTCGGCATATATTTTTGACAGCGTTCATAATATTTGTTGCTTTCCAGTCCCGGATAGTTCACCCATTCGATTTTGTCATTCTGCTCTAAGAATTTTGCCACCGTGAGAGCATTGGAACAGTGCCTCTCCATTCTCAAAAACAGCGTTTCCAATCCCAGATTCAGGAGAAAGGCATTCTGCGGGCTTTGCTGGGCACCGTAGTCACGCATCATATGTGTCAGGGCTTTGGTGATATAGGCCGCTTTGCCGAATTTTTCGGTGTAGATGACACCATGATAGGATTCATCCGGCTCAGTGAAAGCAGGGTACTTGCCGTTGGTCCAGTCAAAATTGCCGCTGTCCACAATCACACCGCCCAGTGCTACGGCATGACCATCCATGTATTTGGAGGTAGAGTGTACCACGATGTCGGCACCCCATTCAAACGGTCTGAAATTCACGGGTGTCGGGAATGTATTGTCCACAATCAGCGGCACACCGTGAGCATGAGCCAATTTTGCATACAATTCCACATCTGCCACATCCAGGGACGGATTGGACACGCTCTCCACAAAAACAGCTTTGGTATTTTCCTGAAAAGCGGCATTGATCTCCTCTTCGGTGGCATCAGGCGTCACAAATGTAAAGTCAATGCCCAGTTCTCTGAGGGACTTGTTGAACAGGTTGAATGTCCCTCCATAAATCGCACTGGCACACACAACATGATCGCCTGTATGGCAGATATTGACAATCGAAATCATGCTCGCCGACTGACCCGAGGCTGTCAGCATGGCACCGACACCGCCCTCCAAGGCGGCAATTTTTGCCGCTACGGCACTCAGTGTCGGGTTGGAAAGACGGGTATAAAAGAAACCATCTTCCTCTAAATCAAACAGCTTTCCCAAGGTTGCCGCAGAGTCATACTTGAAAGTCGTACTCTGTA
Source organism: uncultured Eubacteriales bacterium (assembly GCA_900320925.1). Classification (GTDB taxonomy): domain Bacteria; phylum Bacillota; class Clostridia; order Oscillospirales; family Acutalibacteraceae; genus UBA1213. The sequence goes on along the minus strand of ONUD01000228.1, from coordinate 4,360 downwards.
CGATAGGGATGACTCTGGATTCTCCATTTTTCGGCTCATAGCCTGCCTGTACGCATTTTGTGTTGATATGCATTTCAACGCTCTCCTTTAAATTCATTGTAGATTTTCATTATATCAGCCGATACTTCACTGACAGTGCGTGATGCATCGACGATTTTGATAGTTTCACTGTCCCCTAAAAGGGCAAACACCTCGAAAAAACGATTCCGAATTTTCTCCTGTACGGACAAGGTTTCATAGATTTCCCTTTCCAGTCTGTTTTTGCTGATTCTTTCATCAGACGCTTGGCTGTCTATGTCAAGGAAGATACACAAATCCGGCTTAAGGATCTCCCTGCAATGCAGGTTCATATCCATGACCCACTGCAAGTCAGCATCAATGCCCTGATAGGCAAAGGAAGAATAGTAATACCTGTCACATACGACATCAATGCCATTGTCAAGGAACTGCCGTATCCCATTGACAGGGTTGGTATTGTGGAAAATTCTGTCCGCCAAAAACAGTGCCGACAGTTCATAGGCACTCCTGTGAGTAAACCCTCCCAAGGCATCCCGCAGAATCCCTCCTGTCACCGAAGCCGTTGGTTCGGCAGTCTGGTAAACCGTTCTCCCCTGTTTTCTCATTTCATTGATAAGACATTGTATTTGTGTTCCCTTGCCCGACCCGTCAATGCCCTCCAATACGATGAATTGTCCTCTGTTCATCATGCATTCAGTCCTGCCTGCATTTCAAATTCCTCTACAGTCATGTTGACTCTTTGGGCAGCTTCTTTCAGACTCAGGATACCATCTTTCACCATTTCTATCATTGCCATCAGGAAGCCTTTTTTGATACCTTTTTCCATACCCTTTTCCATACCTTTTTCGATACCTTTTTCGATACCTTTTTCGATGCCTTCCTGCTGTATCTTGTCATAAATGTCACACATAGAAATGCTCCTTTCCTGAGAGGGATCATACCCCTCCCGAAATCTGTCATCACCCGAAAATACACTGATCATGTCCAACACCTCTTCTGCATGGTCAAGCGTTTGGCTGGTAGGATGATAGTCCTCGTGATTGTTCAGGGCATGGAAAAATTCTGCAATGGCTCTGAAATCCGAGCGAAATTTTTCCAGCTGTTCCACGGTCATGTCCTTGATAGAATAAAAGTTCACCTTGTAGTCACTGACAAACGGCAGCAGTTCTTCGGGAATGTCCAGACACTCATGCAGACTTTTCCCACCATTCCAGTTTTCATCACCGAAATAGATGACCAGTGTAATCACGGGATAATATTTCTGATTTTTCGTTTTTTTCTTATATTGATTCCGATAATCCGCACCGTCATAGCCGATGACTCTGAGAGCAATTGCCCCGTCACGTCCTGCCTGATTTTCCATTCCAACCAAAGCCAGTGTAATGCCGGCATTCTTCCATGCTTTAGCCACATCTCTTTCCTGACCACGCAGTCTGCCTGCCGTCTTGTAGTAGGAATGTCTTTCGGCAGGTACTAACTCATCGGGTCGGATCACCTCCCTGCCGTCAAACAGCAAGACATTCACAATATCCGCAAACACATCATTATAGTATTCCAAAGCTTTGGTTGTCATATCTTTTTCTGCCATGGCAATCCCTTCCTTATACTTTTCATTATAACAAATTTTCAGACTTTTGCAATAGAAAAATATAGCTATTTACTTTTTGGAAAATCTGTACTATAATGGGGATATCATTTTGTCAAGGAAAGGAATATCAGCGTATGAATATCAGAGAAGAATCTCTTCAAAAGCATTATGAATGGCAGGGGAAAATTGAGGTAGTTTCAAGAGTCCCCATCACGGATTCCAAGGAATTATCTCTTGCCTATACCCCGGGTGTTGCAGAACCCTGTCTGGAGATTCAAAAGGACTATGACCTGTCTTTCAAGCTGACCAGAAGAAACAACCTTGTGGCAGTCATCACAGACGGTACCGCCGTACTGGGACTGGGAGATATCGGTCCCGAAGCAGGTATGCCTGTCATGGAGGGCAAATGTGCCTTGTTCAAGGAGTTTGGTGATGTGGATGCCTTTCCGCTGTGTATCCGCTCCAAGGACGTTGATGAAATTGTCCGCACTATCTATCTCATTTCGGGCAGTTTCGGCGGTATCAATTTAGAGGATATTGCCGCACCAAGGTGCTTTGAAATTGAAAGAAAGCTGAAAGAACTGTGTGACATTCCCGTGTTCCACGATGACCAGCACGGTACTGCCGTCATTGTGGCCGCCGCTATGCTCAACGCCCTGAAAATCGTCAAGAAAAATATTGCCGACATCAAGGTCGTTGTCAACGGTGCCGGCTCGGCAGGCATTGCCATTGCCAAGCATATCATGAATATGGGTGTCAGGCACATCGTTCTTTGTGACAGTAAGGGTATCCTTTGCGAGGGGGACAGCCGCCTGAATGACGAAAAAGCCGCCATGGCTGCCATTACCAACCGTGACCATCTGACAGGCTCGCTGGCAGATGCGATGAAAGGGACAGATGTATTCATCGGTGTTTCCGCTCCGAATGTGGTCAGTGAAGAGATGGTGCAGTCCATGAACAGGGATGCCATTGTGTTTGCCATGTCCAACCCCACGCCTGAAATCATGCCTGACCTTGCCCAAAAGGCAGGTGCAAGAGTCATCGGTACAGGCCGTTCAGACTTCCCGAATCAAATCAACAATGTACTGGCATTCCCCGGTATTTTCAGAGGTGCTTTGGACTGCCGTGCAAAGGAAATCAACGAAGAAATGAAAGTGGCTGCTTCCCGTGCGATTGCTTCTTTGGTGGATGACAGTGAGCTGTGCGAGGAGTATATTCTCCCGAAAGCTTTTGACAAGCGTGTCGGCAAAACCGTTGCCGAAGCCGTGATGGCGGCCGCAAGGGCAACCGGCTGTGCAAGACAATGAACCATCTGAAAGATTACACAGTAGAGCAGATTGTTACAGACTTGGGACTGTACCAGTCTGTCCGTAACAATAGCGGAGGAAATGCCAGTGGAAATCATTGAGTACAACGACTATGAAACAGTTGCCAATGCAAGAGCCAAAGATGAACCCCTTATGGCAGTCATTGCCTTTGACGGCTCCAAAGCCTATGTATGCCATTTGGATGATGGTGTGGAACACCATATCCTGCTGAGAAAGGTTGGCTATACAGGTATGGAAATTGACCGCTTTTTCCGAATCATCTTTGACAAAGAGGGGGCAGATTGGACATTTATCTGCCCGCCTGATTACAAGCATATCAAGTACCGCTCCAAAAGAATGAAACAGTTTTATAAGGACGGTATCAGTGCCATTTCAGAATTTCTGGCTGATTTTGGGTATCTCTGCGACATCAAAATTCCCAGAAGATACCACCGTCACCTTGATGCCATGCTGGAAGAAGAATAACCCCCTTTACAGGAGAATTTACCATGGTCAATTTATTATCCGTTTTTGCCGATACCGAGAAAACTTATCACTGCAATCCTGCATTGCAGTCTGCCGTGAAACATACGATTGAACAGCAGTATATCGTGTCCGACACACCGATAAGCCGCTCTGTCCTGTTTGCCGAACCTGCCAAGATCTTTGTGTCCATGAACAGAAGCTTTCAGGCAGCAAAAGCCTATCAGAATCAAAAGGTGTGTGTCCTGAATTTTGCTTCTGCCACCCATGCAGGCGGCGGTGTCAGAACAGGTGCCTCTGCTCAGGAAGAATGCCTGTGCCGGTGCAGTACGCTGTATTTTGCCATCAGCGAGCATGATACCTGCCAAAACTTCCATCACAAACATATCGCTTTGCTCCGAAGCGGTCAGATGGATTCAACATATAATGACGACTGCATTTTTTCCCCCGATATTGTCGTATTCAAGTCCGATGACGGCTTATATACCCCCCTGCCGCCGGAAGAACAGTACAAGGTAGATGTCATCACCTGTGCCGCTCCCAACCTCTACCGCCTGTATACCACTTCCTCTCTCTCCGAATCACAGCTCCGAGCCATTCATCAAAGCCGTGCCAGACGGATTCTGGAAGTTGCCAAGGCAGAACGGGAAGAAGTTTTGATTCTGGGTGCATTCGGGTGCGGTGCTTTCAGAAATCCGCCCGCACTCGTGGCAGAGGTCTGGGCAGAGGTACTGAAAGACTATCTTTATGACTTCAAAACCATTGAATTTGCCATTGTATCCCGTCCCGACAAACCGAGCAAAAATTATCTTGCTTTCAAAGAAAGATTTGATTTGACTTTTGGCGAAGAATCGCCTATAATAGAGTTCGGAGTGAAATAAACAGCTGCGAGTGTAAGCCGAAAGGCTGCATTTGAGGAAAGTCCGGGCTCCACAGGGCAAGGATAACGGCTAACGGCCGCCGG
>ONUD01000229.1 GCA_900320925.1 uncultured Eubacteriales bacterium | reverse complement strand
TTTCACAACACATCTGAAAATTTGCTCATTGATAATTTCAAAATTGATTTCCGTGCTACAAAAACAATAAGGCAAAGAACGTATGTTCCTTGCCTTGCAGAGAGTGACCCGGACGGGAATCGAACCCGTGTTACCGCCGTGAAAGGGCGGTGTCTTAACCGCTTGACCACCGGGCCATATATTAAGTAGCGGTAGTGGGACTTGAACCTACGACACTTCGGGTATGAACCGAATGCTCTAGCCAGCTGAGCTATACCGCCATCTGTAACAACTGCACGTAACAGTCAGCTTTCATATTATATAATACCCAAAAGCAATTGTCAAGACTTTATAGAAAAATATTTATATACAAATTGTATAAAATACTATTTGTATATAAATATTTTGAAAATTCTAAAACCATTTGGTGCCAAAAACCGTTATTATAGATAGAAACAATCCGAATAACAGAAAGGTGTGGATTGGTATGGCAGAAATGATACATCTTCTAAATAAGATGAAAAAGCATGATGAAACGGCACTGCAAGCTATCATGCAGCGGTTCACACCACTGGTTTCGGCTATCATCTTTAACATTGCCAAGGGGCGCCTGACAACAGAGGACATGGAGGAAACTGTAGCGGACGTATTTATCACGCTATGGAAAAATGCAGAGAAGATACAAGAAGACAAGCTGAAAGCCTACATATGCACCATTGCCAAAAGCAAGGCATACGACAAACTGGATACCCTAAAAAAAGCTGTTATCATTGATATTGAAGAAGCGGATCCGGAGGATGATACCTGCATTTCCGAAACAGCAGAACATCATGACCTGCGGGAAAAGCTGATGGAGCTGATTGGAGGAATGAACGAAACCGACAGAGAAATTGTCATGCGGTACTATTTCTACTACCAAAAAATTGCGGTCATTGCCGAAAGGATGGGAATGAACCCCGAAACGGTGAAAACAAGGCTCTTCAAAGCACGAAAGACCTTGAAAGCACAATTGCACGAAAGGGGGTATGCGATATGACAAAAAGAATATTCGATGAACTGGAAACCATACCCGATTTTCTGGAGAGCATAGCGGAAGAGAGTATCTATGAAGAAACAGGTATCCGTTATGAAAATGTCAAGCAACGGGTCATGTCGGAAATCTGCCCGAAGAAACGTAAAAAGTATTGGCTCTGGATAGTGGCTGCGGTGATTCTGACCATATCCGTCAGCACAACGGTCATTGCCTCGTTGGGAGGATTTTCACAGATTTTCGGGGAACTGTTCAGCGGGGACTTGAATGATGAAAATCTGTACACGGTCAGCCGATGGAATTTCCATTCCGATAATGACAATCTGCAAGCAGAGGTGTTGGGAGTAACAGGTGACGAAAGTACGGTATATGCTGTATTAGAATTATCACTAAAAAACGGAAAACCAATCATACACAATCCTAAAAGTGAGTTTTCCATTTTTAACAAAGGCAGAGAGATGGTATATGTAACCGTTGACAAGAATATACTGCAACAAATCCGTTTTCCTCTCTCAAACGGTTTGTCCTCTTTAGAGATGTTTGACAACGGATGGCATCCCACGAAAAATGACGGAGAAGGAAGCGGTGCAGTACTGGTATCAGGTACAGCAGACTGCCAAAAGCTCCGAATGTATATCAGATACAACCGTTCTGTGACACCCAGGGGCAATACCATGACCATCCAATGTGATGGTTTGTATGAAAAAATCCCTGATACATTGATTGCCTCCTCTCAAGACAGAGAATCCCTTTATTCCCAAAATCTTGACAACACAGAAACCAGAATCATTGAAAAAGATGGTGAATATGAATTATATGCTGTCAAAGAAACTGAACTGGACATCAATTTTGAACTTTCCATGCCGCTGAACTATCAGCTTTCCGAAAAAACCATTTCCTTTTCCAAGGAAGCAATCGAGACAATATACCCTGACACCGCCCATTCAGGAAACATGGTATTTTCCTCATCCAAACTGTATCTTTCACCAATAGGCATTACCATGATTTCAAACTATACGGAACCGGTCATATCAGATGTCAGCCCTGAGGGAAGCTATGAGGTAAGTGATGAAGTCAGCACGGGAGAAAGTATCCCTCCGCCTGCTGTAGAAGAAATCATCCCGACAGAAAATGATATTTTAAACGGCAGAATAGAATGGTTTCAATATGAGAATCCACACGGCTTTTCTTATTCCCAAGCACCCTCTCTGTATGTTGTCAGCCAGATTATCATGGAGGACGGTACGGTCTATTATCCAAAACCAAATGGTGACGCTGCCAAAAACAACACGGCTGTTGCTACTTATGCCTATGTACGGGAACACGATTTCAACAGGGCAGTTGTTATCGATGTGAACAAAATCAAGAAAATTGTCATCAATGGATTCGCCTTTGGAGCCGATGTACAGGAGGTCAATGCATCTAATCTTCCGCAGCAGTCCTTTGACTGGGACGATCCGGTTATGCAGAAGTATCTTGACTATGCCGTAAAAGACATCCTCGGTGACGGTGTTATCAAGCCAAAGCTTGATATTTCAGAGGAACAGCGTGAACAAGTGATGGAAAGAATCCAAAAAATGATGCAAGACAGCTAAAAGCAAAGGGTGTGGGAGAGTTCCCACACCCCATTTTTTATTCACTGTAGAGTGTCACACCGTTGTAAACGATTTTGGCAATATTCTGAGGGTCAATGACGACCATTTTGTAGTCCGTATAAAAGCTGAAGCTCACACGCTCTACATTGTCGCTCGTATAGGAAGACGGATTATTTCCGTGGTAGACGGTACCGTCCTTCATTGTCACATCGATCTGATTGGCAAGCGTATCATTGAAGTTGTTCTGAATTTTCTGCTGATCCTCTGTTTGATAGAGCATATCGATTCTGATGGCAAACGGCATCGCTTCCAGATTCTTAATGGTCATTTCTGCATTGTTGTAGGTAACCTTCATACCGCTGGCATTCGGGAAGCTTCTGGAAGTATCCTTGTAGTTGAGCTGTACGGACAGGTCATAGGAAAGGTCAAAGGAAGAAGTCGTAACGATAGCCCAATCGCCTTTTGGTGTAATGATCGTGGTCTGGTCATCCTTGAGGGAATCCACATAAGGCTCGGCCGTTTTCGCAAAGATGGTTTCGTCACTGTTAACGGTTCCGATATTCTTCTCTCTCAGTTCTGCCCAGTAAGCATCAATTTCCTGGGAAGTGCAAAGAATCTTGTCCACATGGTAGAGAACAACGTTGGATTCCTTGACGGTAAGTGTTTCACCGATAATATTAAAGCCTTCGGAACCGTAGTGAACATAGGCATTGATGGTATTGGCATCTGCCAGGTCATAGCCAACCTCGCCGTATCTCATTTCCTGCTGGTAATACATCAGCTTGTCCATCATTTGATCCCATGCAGAAATGGTACAGTCAACGGTATCGGAGGACATACTGCTTCCAATGAAATAGTCATCGGTATTTTCCACAAAGGCAGAGCCGTCCTTTTTGGTAATGGTCATCATGCCGTAAGCATCATGCTTGTCGCCTACCACACCCTTGAAGTCAACATTCAAGTCATTGCTTGAAGATTGGACGTGGCCGCCGGCATACATACCGCCCTGCATTTCTCCGGCAAACCATTCACCGAATACAGCGTGGAAGCTGCCGGTAGCGGCGGCGGTTGTACCGAGGACAGCGACTGCGGCGGCAGCAGCAATCAATGAAATGGTAATGGTCTTTCTTTTGTTCTTTTTGGGTGCTGCGGATTCGTGTACTTTCTTCATAACAATCTCCCTCACATTCTTTTTGTCAACGCCTGTATTCTCATAGATGGTTGCCTCGTCGATATTTTCAGGGTCGGTTTTCAGATAGTCGAAAATATTGTTGGTTTTCATATTCAATAACCCCTTTCCGTTAAAAACGCCTTCAGCTTCACTTTGGCACGTTTGATTTTAGACTTGACGGCTTCGAGCTTCAGTCCCATGATGTCGGCAATTTTGGGAGCCGTCTGGTAATAGTAGTAGTACCTGACCAAAATTTCCTTGTCGGGTTCGCCAAACTGGTTTAAGGCCTCACAAAGATCGTCATGCAGTACCTGTCTGTCCATGTTATCGGAGATGGTGTATTCATCTGCAAGAGTCACATCCTCGATATCAATGATTTCAGGTGTTTTGACGGTTCGCATTTTGTCGAGAGCCTTTGTTTTGGCAATGGCGGAGAGGTAGCCTTTCAGCTTGCCCGCCTCCACCTTATCGGCATGGTTCCAAAGCGTGAAAAATGCATCGGCGGCAGCTTCTTCCATGTCGGAGGAAGTCAGACGACCCTTTGAAACATTGTAAATAATGGCCGAAACCAGTGCGGTATACTTGTCGATGATGTCGCCTAAGGCACGTTCATCATGTTGTTTCAGTCTGTCAACGATTTGGTTTTCATTCATCTTGTCATTCCTCCTGATGGGATATTTGATTGCTGAAATTTCCGCTTTCACTTATATAAACGAAAGGTTCCCGACAAAAGGTTCGCTTTTGTCAAAAAAAATTTTTAAAATACAAATTGTATAGATATACTATTCGTATTTTAAAAAAATTCACTTTTTTCTTTTTCGACAATATAATAAGCGTTTTATAGATTATACTATATCTTATGAAAAAGCTATAACAACCCGCTATGGTTTTTTTAAAGAGACAGCTTCCGTGAGGAAGCTGTCTCTTTGTTTAAGTTCTATGCTCCAGCAATCTGGAAATCTGGTTGACCGTTTCAAGGATGGCTTCATGGCCAAAGCGGTTTTCATATTGATAAAAGGCATAGAAGCTTCCCATCAACTGGTACGTAATGCGGATATTGGTCTGTACATCGTCCCTGAGAGCAGGAAACTGGCTGAAAATGAGGGTTTTAATCTCCGCTTCAATGCATTCGGGAAGCTTGGCAAACTGTGAGCCTGAAAACAGAATATAAATCATACTTTTATTGGCATAATAGCCTTCAATCACTTGTTCATTGAATTTGCTCAGGTCATAGACAATATCCTTTTGATCGCTGACATGGGAAAGAACCTCTTTGATGACCTGCTGCTGGAGGGTATCCGACAAATCATACAAATCCCTGTAATGCAAATAAAACGTAGCCTTGCTGATTTCCGCCCGTTCGCACAGCTCTTTGACAGTGATTTTTTCCAGTGCCTTTTTGGAACGGAGCTGCAAAAAGGCATTCTGGATACTGCGTTTGGTTTTCTTTTCTCTGAGATCCATTTTGATATACTCCTTTAGAATCCTGTCTATTATTTGACAAATGTACAAAATTGTCGATTGCTTTTTCAAAAGAGGACTGCTATAGTAATAGTATAATCAATGATCAGACAGCCGTCAAGAAAAGGAGTATGTTTTATGGATTTTTTGGGATTTTACACAGGTCAGATCTTCGATGCTTACGAATGGCTTGGCTGCCACTATGACGGGAAGCAGGCTGTCTTTCGCACCTTTGCACCGCAAGCACAAAAAGTAGAACTGCTGATGAACGGCAGTGTCCTGGAAATGAACAAGGCTCACAACGGACAATTTTTTGAACTGACCGTACAGGATCTCTCCTGCGGCACACCCTATGAGTACCGTATCCATGCCCACGGCCGCTATACCGACCACTGTGACCCTTACGGCTATTACATGGAACGCCGTCCTGCTCACAAGTCCCTTGTCTGGAACCTCAACAGCTACCGCTTCCATGACGAGGACTGGATGAAAAAGCGTTCCGACATGAAAAACAAGCCGCTGAATATCTATGAGATCCATGCAGGCTCTTTCCGCAAGCCCGATGACCGTCCCGACAGTTGGTACAACTATGAAGAACTGGGCGGGGTGTTAGTGCCGTACCTGAAAGAAAACGGCTACAATTATGTAGAGTTCCTGCCGCTGTGCGAACATCCGAGCGATGAAAGCTGGGGCTATCAGACCACCGGCTATTTTGCCCCCACCAGCCGCTACGGAACACCGGCCCAATTGATGCAGCTCATTGACAGGCTCCATCAAAACGGCATTGGGGCAATTTTTGATTTTGTCCCCGTGCATTTTGCCATGGACAGCTACGGACTGGCCAACTATGACGGCAGCAATCTGTATGAATATCCGAGCAATGATGTCGGCAGGAGTGAATGGGGAAGCTGCAATTTCATGCACTCCCGTGGAGAAGTCCGCAGCTTTTTGCAGTCCTCTGCCAATTACTGGCTGAAAGAGTACCACTTTGACGGAATCCGCATGGATGCCATCAGCCGTATCATTTACTGGCAGGGCGATGAAAGACGGGGCGTCAACAGCAATGCACTGGACTTTGTCAAGACCATGAACAACGGTCTGAAACAGCACAACCACGGCTGTATGACCATTGCCGAGGACAGCACCAGCTTCAAGGGCATTACTGCCGATACACAAAAAGGCGGTCTGGGCTTCGATTATAAGTGGGATCTGGGCTGGATGCATGATACACTGGACTTCTTTGCACTGCCGCCCGAAAAGCGGAAAGATGCCTATCACAAGCTGACATTTTCCATGCTGTATTTCAAGGATGAAAACTATCTCCTGCCATTCTCTCATGACGAGGTCGTGCATGGCAAGGGAACCATTGTCAATAAGCTGTATGGCAGCTATGATGAAAAACTCTGCCAAGCCAAAGCATTATATCTGTATATGCTCATGCACCCCGGTAAGCAACTGAACTTCATGGGCAATGAACTGGCACAGTTCCGTGAATGGGATGAAAAGCGTCAGCAGGACTGGTATCTGCTCGGAGAGGACAAGCACCGTCTGTTCCATGACTACATGAAACAGCTCAATGTACTTTACCTGTCCGAACCTGCCATGTATGAGGAAGATTATGACCCGAACGGCTTTGACTGGGCAGACTGCCATCAGGAGGACAAGCTCATTTATGCCATACTCCGGCGTTCCAAAAAATCAAAGCTGCTTGCCGTGTTCAACCTGAACAACCAAATGCAGGATTACAGCCTGGCATTGCCGGATGTCAGCCGTGCCGAAACGGTGCTTTGCAGTGACTGGCAGTGCTTCGGCGGGTGGACGGAAAACGGCAAGGCTCTGTGCAGCCTCCACGGCGATACCCTGCAATGTACCCTCCCTCCCTATTGTGCCGTATTGATGAAAATATTCTGAAGAAAACCGCCTCCTCAGGGCGGTTTTTTTACATACTAATGAGCAAATTTGAAAAGTTGTACAAAAAGGGATACATTTGCCCGATGTTTAACATGGCAAAGGAAACTTCCTTGCCGCCACGCTCCCTCCGTCAAAAACCGTTGTAACTTCACGAAATGAGATATCTTCTCTCTATTATCAAAATCACTTGCTATTATCACTTAATTTATACGATTTTTGCC
>ONUD01000232.1 GCA_900320925.1 uncultured Eubacteriales bacterium | reverse complement strand
TATTTTTTTCACACAATGAATGGATGGAACAACAGGAAGTTGTCCAGCTTTTGACGGAGGGAGCGTGGCGGCAATGCAGTATCAATTGTCGTATCTTTCATCGGGAAAATGAGTTTGTGCATTTTCACAACATCTCTGAGAATTTGCTCATTTATAGGATAAAACGAAACATAAAAGGTTGTGATGTTAAAGTTGAACAAAAGACTGAAACTCTATGGATTCAATAACCTGACAAAAACTCTCAGTTTTAATATCTACGATGTCTGCTATGCCAAGACCGAACGGGAACAAAAAGACTATATTGCCTACATTGATGAACAGTATAATTCCGAACGTCTGACCAATATTCTCTGTCAGGTGACGGAAATGATTGGTGCCACGGTTCTGAATATTTCCAAGCAGGACTATGACCCTCAGGGAGCCAGCGTGACACTGCTCATCTCTGAAAAAGGCTTGCCCGAAAAAATAGATGAATCCTGCAACTGCGGCAAGTATGCCAACTACGGCGGGGAAACTATTGCCGCCCATCTCGACAAAAGCCATGTCACCGTTCATACCTATCCCGAATACCATCCCCACAATGCCATTGCAACCTTTCGTGTGGATATTGACGTTTCCACCTGCGGCACGATTTCTCCCTTGAATACACTGGACTTCCTCATTGACAGCTTCGATTCCGATATTATCACCATCGACTACCGTGTCAGGGGCTTTACCAGAGATACCGATGGCAAAAAACTCTTTATTGACCATAAAATCACCTCCATTCAGGACTATATCAAGGAAGAAACCCTCAAACGCTATGACACGGTTGATATCAATGTCTATCAGGCCAATATCTTCCATACACAGCTCCTGATTAAAGAAATGGAACTGCAAAATTACCTTTTCAAAACGGACGTGTACGAAATACCGCCGAAAGAACGTCTTGCCATTTCCAATAGCCTGCGACGGGAAATGATTGAAATTTTCAGCGGACAGAATGTGTACGAGTGAGGGATACCGCATGAAACTGAATCAAAACAAAGCACCTCTCTATGAAGCCCTCTGCGAATATCGGGAAAATCGTATTGTATCCTTTGACGTACCGGGACACAAGCAGGGAAAAGGTAATCCCGTTCTGACGGAGTTTCTCGGCAAACAGTGCATGAGTGTCGATGTCAACTCCATGAAGCCCCTTGACAACCTCTGTCACCCTGTCAGTGTCATCAAGGAAGCCGAAGAACTCATGGCAGATGCCTTCGGTGCGGCTCATGCCTTTTTCATGGTCAACGGAACGTCCAGTGCCGTGCAGGCAATGGTCATGAGTGTCTGCAAGCGTGGCGATAAAATCATCATGCCCCGCAATGTCCACCGAAGCAGTATCAATGCTTTGATTGTCTGCGGTGCTGTCCCCGTGTATGTGAACCCCGGGGTCAACAAGCGGCTTGGCATTCCCTTGGGGATGTCCGTAGAATCCGTCAAAAGAGCCATTGCCCTGCACCCTGATGCCAAAGCCATTATTGTCAACAATCCCACCTATTACGGTGTCTGTTCCAACCTGCGGGAAATCGTCAGAATTGCCCATGAGGCAGGCATGAAAGTTCTCGTGGACGAGGCACACGGTACCCACTTCTATTTCGGGGATTATATGCCCCGTTCCGCCATGAGTGCAGGTGCAGATATGGCGGCAGTCAGTATGCACAAAACAGGCGGCTCTCTCACCCAAAGCTCGGCTCTCCTGCTCGGTGAGGGCATTTCCGAGGGCTATGTCCGTCAAATTATCAACCTTACCCAGACAACCAGTGCTTCATACTTGCTTTTATCCTCCCTTGACATCTCAAGGAGAAATCTTGCCCTCAACGGCAAAGCCATTTTTGAACGTGTCACCAATCTTGCCTCCTACGGCATGAAAGAAATCAACAAGCTTGGCGGCTTGTATGCCTTTTCCAGAGAGCTTATCAACGGTGATACCGTGTTTGACTTTGACCCTACCAAAATTTCCGTACATACAAGAGATATTGGTCTTGCCGGCATTGAAGTCTATGATATTCTCCGTGACAAGTACGAGATTCAAATTGAATTCGGTGACATTGGCAATATTCTTGCCATCGTGTCTGTCGGGGATAAAATCCTGAATCTGGAACGTCTGATTTCCGCTCTCTATGAAATCAAGCGGCTTTATTCCAAAAGCTCTGCCGGTATGCTTGACCATGAATACATTGAACCTGTGGTGGTCTGCTCCCCGCAGGAAGCGTTCTACTCTGACAAGATCCAGCTTCCCTTGCAGGAAACACTGGGAAAAATTTGTGCAGAATTTGTCATGTGCTATCCGCCGGGCATACCCATTCTTGCCCCCGGGGAACTCATTACCAAAGATGCTCTGGAATACATCATCTATGCAAAGGCGAAAGGCTGTAATCTTACGGGTGCTGAGGATATCAATACCGACAAAATCAATATCATGGCAAAAGGAGGTTGATATATTATGGAAATGTGGTACACCGAGGAACAAACAAACAATGTCCGTTTTTCCATCAGGTGCGACAAACAAAAGTACTCTGCCCAATCCGACTTCCAGCGTATCGAGATTTTCAGCACGCCTGAATTTGGTGATGTACTGGTACTGGACGACAGGGTCATGCTCACCCAAAAGGACGAATTTATCTATCATGAAATGATTGTCCATGTACCGATGGCGGTCAATCCGGCTGTCAAAAAGGTATTGGTCATCGGAGCCGGTGACGGCGGTACGGTGCGGGAACTGACAAAATATGCGTCCGTGGAACAAATCGACATGGTGGAAATTGACAGAATGGTCGTCGATGCCTGCAAGGAGTTCCTGCCGACGGTTTCCTCCAAGCTCAATGACCCCCGTGTGCATATCTTCATTGATGACGGCTTGCGGTTTGTCAGGCACGTGGAAAACAAATATGACCTGATTATCGTGGACTCCACCGACCCGTTTGGCCCCGGAGAGGGACTGTTTACCACGGAGTTCTACGGCAACTGCTGCAAGGCTCTCACGGCTGACGGTATCCTTGTCAACCAGCATGAAAGCCCGTTCTACCGCAGTTATGCCAAGTCCATGAAGCAGGCTCATAAAAAAATCCTGCAATTCTTCCCCGTGGTCAAGGTCTATCAGGCACATATCCCGACCTATCCGTCAGGTCACTGGCTGTTCGGCTTTGCTTCCAAAAAATATCACCCTGTCAATGATTTGGACGAGGGCAAGTGGAACCGTCTTTGCATTGACGCCAACTACTACAATACACGGCTTCACAAAGGCTGTTTTGCACTCCCCACCTATGTCACAAAACAACTTCTTGAAAACGAATAAATGAAATTCAAGTGTAAAAAGTGAAGCGGATGGCATTGTTCCACTCTTCACTCTCAACACTCCACTCTCAAAGTAAACGGAGGTTTTTAAAATGGGAAAGGCTTTAATTATCGGTGCAGGCGGCGTGGCAAGCGTCTGTATCCACAAGTGTTGCCAGAACTCGGACGTTTTTGAAGAAATCTGCATTGCCAGCAGAACAAAATCCAAATGCGATGCCCTCAAAGCAAAGCTGGACGGCGGCAAAACAAAAATTTCTACCGCACAGGTCAATGCTGACAACGTGGACGAACTGATTGCTCTTATCAATCAATTCAAACCCGATGTGGTCATCAACCTTGCACTGCCCTATCAGGACTTGACAATCATGGATGCCTGCCTTGCCACCAAGGTCAATTACGTGGACACCGCCAACTATGAACCCCTTGACACTGCCAAATTTGAATACAAGTGGCAGTGGGCATACCGTGAAAGATTTGAACAGGCTGGCATTACTGCCCTGCTCGGCAGCGGCTTTGACCCCGGTGTGACAGGGGTATTCAGTGCCTATGCCATGAAGCATGAGTTCGATGAAATCAACTACATTGACATTCTTGACTGCAATGCAGGCGACCACGGCTATCCCTTTGCCACCAACTTCAACCCTGAAATCAATATCCGTGAGGTTTCCGCCAAGGGCAGTTATATTGAGGACGGCAAGTGGATTGAAACAGAACCCATGGAAATCAAGAGAGTGTACAACTTCCCCGAAGTGGGTGAAAAGGATATGTACCTCCTGCACCATGAGGAACTGGAATCTCTTGCCCTGAATATTAAGGGTATCAAGCGTATCCGTTTCTTCATGACATTCGGTCAGAGTTATCTGACCCATCTCAAGTGTCTGGAAAACGTCGGCATGACCTCCATTGAACCCATCGACTTTGAGGGACACAAAATTGTCCCCTTGCAGTTCCTGAAAGCAGTACTGCCCGACCCTGCTTCCCTCGGCCCCAGAACCAAGGGAAAAACCAATATCGGCTGTATCTTCATCGGCAAAAAGGACGGCAAGGAGAAAACCTACTACCTGTACAATGTCTGCGACCATGAGGAATGCTATAAGGAAGTAGGTTCACAGGCAGTTTCCTATACCACGGGCGTGCCTGCCATGATTGGTGCCGCCATGCTGCTGACAGGCAAGTGGAACAAACCTGGTGTACACAACATCGAAGAATTTGATCCCGACCCGTTCATGGACGCTCTCAATCAGTTTGGTCTGCCGTGGAAAGAAAGCTACCATCCTGATTTGGTGGACTGATATACCATGGAACGTTTATTCTCTCTTCCGACACCCTGTTATGTCATTGACGAAAAGGCACTGATACATAATCTCGAAGTTTTGCAGTCTGTGGAACAGCAGACAGGCTGTCATGTCCTGCTGGCACAAAAAGCGTTTTCGGCTTATCATACCTATCCGCTGATCGCACAATACCTCAGCG
>ONUD01000231.1 GCA_900320925.1 uncultured Eubacteriales bacterium | reverse complement strand
TTCAGACGGGAGAACTCTTCTCTGTCCTTTTCCTCAAGGGCATCCGCAATAAATTTCACAGTTTCTTCAAAGCGTGGTATCATGATGTTTTTCAGGGCATTGGCACGCTTTTGTGTTTTCTTGATGGCATCCGCCAGACGATAGACACTGTTTTCCACCTCGGCAAGGTCAGCTGTCAGCTTTTTGACCTCCCGAAAGCACATATAGGCTTCGTCAAAGGTGGCATTTGTTGACCCAAGAGCATAGAAGATGCCCTGTTCCTGTGCCGTTTCATCAATGGTCACAATGGGAATTTCCACGCCCATCACGCTTCGGTAGGAAAGCTTCAGCGAATTGTCAATCGGAATGGTCTTTGCCAGATCGTCAATATAGCCCAGTGTAATATTGGCTTTTTGCAGGGCAAGGTAGGCCTTGCTGTAAGTCACATCAATCTTATCCTGTATTTCGGCTGCCCTGTCGATGAGCGTCATCATCTCCCGAACAAGGATGTTCCTCTTTTTATCCAGCAGTTCATAGCCTGTTCTGGCAAGTGAAAGAGATTTCTTAAAGGTCATCAGGTTGCCCTTGGTAGGCACTGCCTGTACCGCCATACTTCTCCCTCCTTACTCAGTCCTCGTTCTGTTCTTCTCCGTCAAAGCTGTCAAAATTCAGCAGTTCCTTGTCACTGATATAGAACTTGTCCAGCAGGGTATCGTCCACTCGGTCAAGCTCTGTTCTCGGCAGGGTGGAAAGCAGTTTCCAGCCCAGATCCAGACTCTGTTCAATGGTACGGTTCTCGGTATAGCCCTGATTGACAAAGTGCTGTTCAAACAGCTTGCCAAACTGCATATACTGTTTGTCCACGGGGGACAATTCCTCTTCACCGATAACAGAAGCCAGAGAACGGGCATCCTGCACCCTTGCATAAGAAGCAAACAATTGGTTGGCCAATGCTTGATGGTCGGCTCTGGTGTAACCCTCGCCAATGCCGTCTTTCATCAGACGGGACAGGGACGGCAGTACGGATACGGGCGGATACAGTCCTGCCCCTTCCAAGGCTCTGTCCAAGACGATCTGTCCTTCTGTAATATACCCCGTCAGGTCAGGGACAGGGTGGGTAATATCATCATTCGGCATGGTCAGAATCGGAATCTGTGTCACAGAACCCTTGCTTCCCTTGACCATGCCCGCACGTTCATACAGGGAAGCCAAATCGGAATACAAATATCCAGGAAATCCCTTTCTGCCCGGAATCTCTCCTTTAGAGGACGAAAATTCACGCAAAGCCTCTGCATAGGAGGTCATATCCGTCATAATGACCAGCACGTGCATATTGCACTCAAATGCCAGATATTCTGCCGCCGTCAAGGCACATCTCGGGGTCAGCGTTCTTTCAATGATGGGATCGTTTGCCAGATTCAGGAACATGACCACTCTTGACAAAACACCGCTCTGGTCAAAGCTTCTTCTGAAATAGTCTGCCACATCGTTTTTGACACCCATGGCGGCAAATACCACACAGAAATGATTCTCTTCATCATCGGAAATTTTTGCCTGACGGACAATCTGCACCGCCAGTTCATTGTGCTTCATGCCGGAGCCAGAAAAAATCGGCAGTTTCTGTCCACGAATCAGTGTCATCAGGGTGTCTATCGTGGAAATCCCCGTATTGATATAGTTCCTCGGATAGATTCTTGACACAGGATTCATTGGTGTTCCGTTGATATTGGCTTTTTTCAAGGGATACACCTCTCCCAAGCCATCAATCGGCACACCTGCACCGCTGAACACACGTCCCATGATTTCCGGTGACAGTGCCAGTTCCATCGGACGGGCTTTCAGGCGTGTTCTCGTATTGTCAAGGGAAATGGACTTGGTTCCCTCGAACACCTGCACGACAATTTTTTTCCCCTCTATCTGTACAATTCTGCCGTGTCGGTACGTACCGTTTTCCAGACGGATGTCCACCATCTCTTCATAGGACGCATCGTCCACGTTGTCCAGCACAATCAGCGAACCGTTGATTTCCTTGACACCAACATAATCTATTATCATTTCTTCACACCTCAGTTCGTCAGATTTGCCAGAGCCTTGTCCATATCTGCCATCAATTCCCCGAACATTTCAGGCTTGTCGTTGGGAATATCATATTTCATTTTTGCCAGTCTTTCAAACAGCCCCAGTTCCATGATATGAGAAATCGGAATGGCAGCCGCAATAATATGCTTCGACTTGTTGTACAGGTGCAGAATGGCTTCCATCATCAGCTTTTGTTTTTCCAGCGGCACAAACGTGTCATCTTTGTGGAAGGCATTTTGCTGCAAAAATCCGACACGAATTGCTTTTGCGGTTTCAATGACCAGCTT
>ONUD01000233.1 GCA_900320925.1 uncultured Eubacteriales bacterium | reverse complement strand
GTCAAGCGTGATTCGGGGCAGAACGGTCATCGGTTCTTTCTGTGAGATAGGGCCTGCGGTACTGATTGAAAACCGCTCGATTGGTGACGGACAAAAAATTGTGCATAATGAATCATAATCGGCTGAATTTCAGGAATTTTTACATAAAAGATACAATTCTTTTGTTTTGAACAATAAAACTTGATTTTTCGACAAATAGGTATTACAATAGAGTTATCCGTTATCGTTTATAACACTAAAAATTGGGGGAGTTTGAATGAATTTTCACGGCAAGGATATCAAAATCTTTACCTGCAATTCCAACAGGGCAGTCGCAGAACAAATTGCGAAAACGCTGGAACTGCCGGTAGGCAAATCAGAAGTGACCTGCTTCAGTGATGGTGAAATCGCCGTATCACTGCACGAATCCGTCAGAGGCTCGGAGTGCTTTATCGTCCAGTCTACCAGCACACCTGTCAATGACAACCTCATGGAACTGCTGATTATGATCGACGCCATGAAACGTGCTTCTGCTGCCAGAATCACGGCTGTCATTCCTTATTTCGGCTATGCCCGCCAGGACAGAAAAGCCAAGGCCAGAGATCCCATCTCTGCCAAACTGGTGGCTGACCTTATCACTACGGCAGGTGCCGACCGTGTACTGACCATGGATCTCCATGCGGCACAAATCCAGGGCTTCTTTAATATTCCTGTGGATCATCTGGTGGGGGCACCCATCCTTGCCAATTACTTCAAGGAAAAAATCGGCAGCAATGCAGAAGATTATGTTGTGGTGTCTCCCGACTTAGGCTCTGTGACCAGAGCAAGAAACTTTGCCGCAAGACTGGGCTGCACCATCGCCATTATCGACAAACGCCGTCCCAAGCCGAATGTCTGTGAGGTGATGAGCATCATCGGAGAAGTAAAAGGCAAAAAGGTCATCCTGGTGGACGACATGATCGACACCGCCGGTACCCTTTGCAATGCTGCTCAGGCAGTGGTGGAAATGGGCGGTGCCACAGAGGTCTATGCCGGTGCCACCCATGCCGTACTTTCCGGCCCTGCCATTGAACGCCTCCAAAACAGCGTCATCAAAGAGGTGGTTCTGTTGGATACCATCAGCCTGCCCGCAGAAAAAATGCTTGATAAATTCACCACTCTCACGGTTGCTCCTGTATTCGCCGAGGCAATCGAGCGAATCTATGAAGACAAGCCCGTTTCCTCCATTTTTGTGAATACTTGATTAACAGAACCCTGTCCATGGCTTTTTGCCAACGGACAGGGTTTCTTTACGAAAAATGCATTGCAAAATGCAGGCCGATCTGATAAGATAATAGACAGATACCCAATTGAGCGAGGAGATGAAACAATGGAAGGAATTGAAAAAATTTGCCGGTTCCTCGATGAAGCACAGGTCTACTATCTTGCCACAGTGGAGGGCGATCAGCCCAGAGTCAGACCTTTCGGAACCGCACTCGTGTATCATGGCAGGCTTTACATCCAGACGGGAAAAATCAAAGCCGTTTCCAGACAAATCAGTGCCAATCCCAAAGTAGAGCTTTGTGCATTCAAGGATGGTCAATGGCTCCGTCTGGCAGGAGAGCTTGTCAATGATGATGACAGAAACGTGAAGGAAGCCATGCTGGAGAAAATACCGAGTCTGAAAGCAATGTACCGTGCAGACGACGATAATACGCAGGTGCTTTACTTCAAAAATGCCGCTGCCACTTTCTGTTCGTTCACGGAAGCACCCGAAACCATTCGATTTTAGCCATCCCGCCAGCTATCCCAAAACAGGACAGTATCTTGCCATGATTTTCCAAGATACTGCCCTGTTTTTGTTCACTGCGAAACTTATCGAGCCAAAAATACATAATCATAATCCTCCGACTCCGACATCGAAAACGCTTTCATACCCGCAATGATATAGTGGTCTACCAATCTCACGCCCACTGGCCGCAGCATCCTGCAAAGCTTTTCCGTCATCATCAGATCTCTCTCAGAAGGAAGGGCTTCACCGCTCGGATGGTTATGGGCAAGAATGGCACCATTGGCTTTGTGCTGCACGCTCAGTTCCAGGATCTTTCTGAGGTTGACATCCGAAGCCATCTTCGTCCCCTTGCTGACAACACCGAAAAATACTTGCTTTCCGCTGGTATCCAGCAAAAGAAGCATGACCTGCTCTTCATTTTTGCCGATAAAGTACGGCAGGAGAAATTCATCTATGCTTTCCAAACGATTGGTTTGATTGTTCTTTTCATACTTGTCCTGGTAATACTTGGCACATATCTCCGGAATCATCTTCAAAAGCACGGCGGCATTGTACGAAATGCCACAGTCCTGCAAGGCATCAATGGAGGCATCAAACACGCCCGAAAATGACCCGAAGCAGTTGAGAAGCTGATGAGCAATGTCATTGGTGTCCTTGCGGGGAATCCCGTAAAACAGCAGCATTTCCAAGACTTGATGGTCATAAAAGCTTTCCATTCCATCTTTTTCAAATCGTTTCCTCACTCTGTCGCGATGTCCGTCATGCAGCCCCTTTTTGTCACTCATCTCCCATTCCTCCTGTTACATAAAAGTATTTTTATTATAGCAAACTTTTTACTTTTTAACAAGAGACTTTTCTACAAAAACACGGAAATCAAGTTTCTG
>ONUD01000234.1 GCA_900320925.1 uncultured Eubacteriales bacterium | reverse complement strand
GCAAAGGTGGAATTTGCGGCAAAGGTGTCCGTACTGGTCACGGCACTGCCGCTGTTCGGGAAGATTCTTGAAACGGCAAAGGAACTGATGCAATGAATGGGGATCTGGAGCGTTTATGGAGCAGTCTGCCGGAAGAAGCCCGCAGGAGCCTTGCGGAGTTGGGGATTACGGCGGCAGATTATCAGCAAGTATCACAGTTGGATTTTGGCAGGATGATGGAAAAAATGCTGTCCCTGCTGTCGGAGAGTCATACGCCTTTGGCAGGGATGTCGGTTTGTATCGGTATTATGCTGTTGTGTTCAATGGCGGAGGGCTTTCAGGCGACACTGGGGGACAGAAAGTTAGGGACGGTTGCCAATGCCGTGGGAACGATGTGCATTTGCACGGCAATCATTTTTCCGTTATGCACGACCCTCTGCAAAGCGGCAGAAGTGCTGAACGGTGCGGCAGGGTTCATGGTGCTGTACATTCCCGTGATGGCAGGGCTGGTGATGGCTTCGGGCAGGGAGATGACAGGCAGTGGTTATTATGCTACGATGATGACAGTGGGCAATGCCGTCACACTGGTCAGTGCCAAGCTGATTTCACCGCTGATGAATGTATTTCTTGCCTTGTCGCTGACCTCGTCCCTGTCGCAGAAGATGAACATAGGGACACTGTGCGAGTCGGTATACAAGCTGGCCAAATGGACACTGACCTTTGCCATGGCGATTTTTACGGCAGTGCTGTCCTTGCAGACGATGATGACCTCTTCGATGGACAACGTGAGCAAAAAGGCACTGCGTTTTGCAGTGAGTTCTTTTGTCCCCGTAGTGGGAGGAGCGTTGGGGGAGGCATTGAATACCTTTAATGGCAGTCTGGAGATGCTGAAATCCGGAGCAGGGGTATTTGCGGTGATTGCAGCGGGGTGTATTGTACTGCCCGCCGCAATGGAGTGCATTGTATGGCAGTTTGCCCTGTTTGTGCTGGCGTCGGCAGGTGACATCATGGGGTTATCGTCGATGACGAAAATTTTCCGCAGTGTTTCCAAGGCGGTGGGGATGATGACAGCACTGCTGTTTTGTGTGCTGACGGTGTTCATCATTGCCACGGGTGTAATTTTAATGACAGGAAGAGGATAGATGGTGCAGTGGGCAGTGAGTATCTGTATCTGCTCTGTGGTAGTATGCATTGTGGAAATGCTGTTGTCCGACACGGCACTGGAAAAGACGGTACGGCTGGTACTGGGAGCATTTATGCTGTGTGCGGTGATGGTACCGCTGGGGAGCATGGCAGTGGAGATGGGGGAGTGGGAAGAAACCGGAGAGCTTTCCACGGACATTCCTGAAAGTGTGGCAGAGCAGAGGAGAGAGTTTCTGGAGCAGGAGCTTGCCAAATTGGCTGACAAGACGCTGGAGGAGGAACAGATCACGGCAGAAGCCATCCGGATTCGGATGGATATTGACAAGGACAACTGCATAACCATGATAACGGCAGAGGTGACAGTTGCTCCGTCACAGGTCAGGTACATGGGGAAAATACGGGAGCTTCTGAGAGAAAAGTTAGGGATGGAATGTCAGGTGAAGCGGGAGGGTGAAGATGAAAGCAGGTGAACTGTTCCGAAAGGAAAATTTGCTGAAAGTCACGGTATTTGCGGGTCTTGCAGGCATTTTGCTGATTTTTGCCTCCTCGCTGTTCGGGGGAGGGATGCAGAAACAGCAGGCATTTGAGGAAGCCTCCTTGCAGGAAAGCAGTGACATAGAGCAGTATCGTCAGGGGCTGTGTGAAGAGATGGGGAATATGCTGGCAAGTATCCAGGGAGTGGGCAAGACCAAGCTTATGCTGACACTGGACGGTACCCGTCAGAATATCTATGCAACGGACAATGATATTCGCCAGAGGGAAACTTCTACAGGGGAGAATGCCGACAAGCAAAACGATGAAAAGCAGTCCTGCATCGTCATCCGCCAGAAAGACGGTTCGGAGCAGGCATTGACCATTGGTCAGCTTCTGCCGAAAATCAAGGGTGTATTGGTGGTATGTGAGGGGGGTGACGATCCGGAGGTATGCAGCCGTGTGCAGCAGGCGGTATCTGCGGCACTTGATGTCAGCAGAACCCATATATGCGTAACAAAAATGGATACATGACGGAGGAGATTGCGATGACATTCGGAAAAAGACAGTTGGTAATTGCAGCATTGGTGGCAGCTCTCGGTACGGCAGTGTACCTGAACTGGCAGTTTTCAGGGGTAGAGCCGGTCAGTGTCAATGACACGCCGCAAAGCTCCTCTGTTTCTAAGCAGCTCGGACAAACGACCTATGTCAATACGGAGGTGTCCTCGGCGGAAAAAAAGCAGGAATCTTCTCAGCCTGTCAAAGAAACCGTGACAGAGGTGTCCTCGAATTTAACAAAGGAACAGCAGGAATTTTTCTCATCGGAGCGTACCAAGCGTTCCCAACTGAGGGACAGAGCCATTGAATCACTGTCGGACATCATTGAAGCCGCATCCGGTTCGGAAACCTCCAAAAAGGATGCCGTTAAGGCAGCCGAACGCATGGCAGAGGCAATCAAGACAGAGGGAGATATTGAAACGGAAATCAAAACAAAAGGCTTTGATGAGTGCCTTGTGTCCATCAATACCAATAACTGCACCGTGATTGTGTCAAAGGGCAATCTCAATGATGCAACCGCTATTACCATCAAGGATATTGTCAATCGGCAGTCCGGCATTGCTTTTGACAAAATCACCGTGACAGAACATTGATGGCAACAAACAATCCCTTCCGAAAGAGCATTCGGAAGGGATTTTGCATAGACTTCTCCAGAATATTGACTTTCAAAGAGAGGCATCCATAGAATATGTGGGTAAGTAATTTGCGTTTATGCCGCGAAAGCTATTGACAATG
>ONUD01000237.1 GCA_900320925.1 uncultured Eubacteriales bacterium | reverse complement strand
ATAGAACCCCCCAAAGTGAGCGGATATGTGAATATCTGCTCACTTGGCATTTTCAGGGGATAGTTTTCCCGTGAACGGGGCATGGCACTGGGAAGCTGTCAGCGGTTTTCCTGCCAGCAGGCATGAGATGAGCCGCAGAGCCGTTTCCTCCGCTTCCTCGGCGAGTTCAAAGAATGTTTCATGGTGTTCCTGTCCGTCGACAGCCGACAACCATGCTCCATGGGACATATTGGCATAGTCGGCTGTCAAATCGGGATAGGCAGTGCGGATCATCGGAGAAAGCATGGGCTGTATTCCCAGCAACCGTTCGCCTAAGCGGACGGCATTTTTTTTGAAAGCACTTTTGTCGTTGAGCAGTACCAGACTGGTGTGCCAGTCCCTCTGCACCTGCACCAGTTCCTCTCGTGTCACTGATTCACCAACATAGGTCAGCAGAAAACCGTGCCACATTTCTGCAATGGTGCGGTTGATGGTTTCTTTCATAGGGGAAGTGCTTTGCAGGGAGAAAGAAGTGATTTTTTGTTTGCGTTCGTACCGCAGGAACAGGCTGTCCAGATTGGCTTCTATTTCGTTGTGGCAGACAGAGTTGTGCATATGTTTCTGACGTTCCATTTCCTCCGAAAAATAGATAACAAACGGATGGGCGGTGGAGTCGAAGGCATAATGCGTGACAAAGCCCAGTGCATAGCTCATGGCAATATCACTCTGATGGGTTTTGGCAAAGCTGACAAAATAGTTGATCATTTTTTCGGCGTGCATATGGTGAAGCTTGCTTCCATACGCTTTCAGGCTTCTTCCCTTGTGGTAAGGGAGGAAGCGGTGCAGAAAGAAAATATCGGGTCCCGATGCCCCCCATGAAAAGGCAGCGGGAATAATATGGAGCTGCGGCTGGAATTCCAGCAGGTCATTTCTGACACGCTCGGCAAGCAGATAATGGGAAACAACGGCAGGCATGATAATTTCCTCCTTGTCAGTCAAGCACGGTCAGACGTGCCACATTGCCCATCAGTTTTTTGGTGCCGGCTTTGTCAAAAGCGATTTCCAGCATACTGTCAGATGCCATGGGCTTGACATTGAGAATGACACCCTCCCCAAAGCTTTTGTGCAGCACTCTCATACCAATCTGATAGGCAACCAGCGGTACTTTGGGCAGTGCGGCAGAACTGATGACCTTGCTTCTTGCAATTTCCTCACGTCTTGCCGCCTTGGGTGCGGGAATCTCCACGGAGGGATCACGGACAATCTCCTTGTGCTTTTTTTCTATCAGCTGTTCGGGCATTTCCTTCAGGAAGCGTGACGGACGGTTGCGGGTGGTATGGCCGAAGAGCATACGGCTGTCGGAACTGCTGAGAAAGAGGTGCTGTTTGGCTCTGGTGACGGCAACATAGGCAAGGCGGCGTTCCTCCTGCATATCCCCGTCAGACATAATGGCTTGAAAGCTCGGAAAGAGATTTTCTTCCATGCCGGGGAGGAATACTGTGTTAAATTCCAGACCTTTGGCAGAGTGAACGGTCATCATTACCACCTTGTCCTCCTGCTCCTGATAGGAGTCGATATCCGTCAGCAGCATGGTGCTTTCCAGGAAGCCCTGCAAGGAGGCTTCGTTACCGTTTTCGTGTTCATACTGCATAATGTTGGAGGTCAGTTCATGCACATTGTCCACGGCGGCCTCTCCCCGTTCGCTGACGCCCCGTATGAAACTGTCATAGCTGATGGCTTTGACCAGTTCTTCATACATCTCCGAAACAGGCGTACCCTCCTCTTCCAGTGTACGCATACGGTCGACGACAGCCACGAAGCTGTCCAGTTTGTCACGGCTTTTGGACAGGGCTTCAAACTGATCGGACTGCCGCATGGTTTCAAACATACTTTGACCGAGCATGGCACTGATCTCTTCCAACTGGCTGATGGTCTTGTCGCCGATGCCACGCTTGGGAATATTGATAATACGTTTCAGACGGTTATCGTCATGGGGATTGCTGATGATATTGAGGTATGCCATCATGTCCCGGATTTCCCTGTATTCAAAGAACCGCCGTCCGCCGATGATACGGTAGGGGAGCCTGTTACGCAGGAATGTCCGTTCAATGGCCTGTGACTGGGTGTTCATGCGGTACAGCACGGCATAATCGGTATAATGCCCGCCGTTTTCGATTCCTTTTTTGATGGTGTCGGCAATGAACCGTGCCTCATCCAGTTCATCCGAGGCAGTGTAGCGGATGATGTTGTCACCTGTTTCATTCTGTGTCCACAAGCTTTTCTCGTGGCGTTCCGAGTTGTTTTTGATGATGCTGTTGGCAGCAGTTAGGATATTTTTGGTCGAGCGGTAGTTTTGCTCCAGTTTGATAATATGAGATTGAAATTCTTTATCAAACATCAAAATCTGAGTTGACATTGCCCCACGGAATTTGTAGATACTCTGGTCATCGTCCCCGACAACACATAAGTTATGCTGTTTTTCCGCCAGCATTTTGACCAGTTGATATTGGATAGTATT
>ONUD01000238.1 GCA_900320925.1 uncultured Eubacteriales bacterium | reverse complement strand
TTGTCAATCACCCCTGCATTCTCCGTGACGGCGGCAGGCTTGCCGATATTGCTCCCACCATGCTCCAGCTTCTCGGACTATCCCAGCCCGAAGAAATGGACGGCAAAAGTTTGATTCGATAAACATAAAAACCGGCTCGTTTGAGTCGGTTTTTTTCATCATCAGTGGTTACCATTCATGTTGCAAGCCCCAAGATACTGCACACATCCGCCTGCTTGTTTTTTCCAGATACTCCATTTTCAAAGCCTCGGCACTTTTCATAGCAAAATACTCCCTCTCTGTAATTTGATCCAAATCAGTACGATGGACTGCTTCACTATACTTCAAAATGAGTAATAAAGCCAGTGGATGATTTTTGTCCGGAACGCTTCACACCGTCAATTGCCGACAATTTCCCTGAACGCACTCACGGCAGTATCGCTGTCGGAAGCCACCGCAACAAACACATAGGGATAAACCGTATCGGTTTTGGCTTTAGAAAGCTGACCGCTGCCCTCTTTATTGGCAGTATTTTTAGAGGAAAGGTACTCTGAAACGGCACTGTACAATGCTTCCTCAGATTCCTCACTGCTCAGGCGGAAGCAAGCCAGTTCTATCCCGATATCGGCACGGTTGGATAAGTAAACGGCAGTGTCTGTGACGACTCCTTGTGGAATATTATAGTATTTGGAAACATTCTCGTCCGAAATCTTCGACAAGTTCTGATAATTCATTTTTTTCACCACTTCCGACACAACCGTATTCGCAGCAAGATAACTTTTAGCACTTTTTTCCTGACGCTGCATCAAGGACATCAGGATCACTGCCGCCACTGTCACGGCAATAATTCCCGTAACAAGCACAACCGTCAGAATAATATTGCGTTTTTTCTTGTTTTCATCCATAGATTCACCTCGCAATGCTGAATTTCTCTAATGCAATTATACAATTTTTTATCCCACATTGCAACTACAATCTTGTAATAAATGAGGAATGAACAATGAGCAAATGAGAGAATTTCAATTTTCTCCCATTTGCTCATGATTCAAAGATTGTTTAGAGGTTTTGGTGATAGAGGACAAGAGCTTCTGCAATTCCGTGCAGTTTGACAACATTCCTCATTAAAAAAATCCGCCCAACCGTTCATGTCTGAAATAACCTGCCTACGAGATAAGCAGGTGGGTGCCAGCTCAACGGTTTCATACTCCCTTCGTCCGCCGAAGCGGGAGGTCTGAAGTCCGCCGCCGAAGAAAAGCTCCCGAATTACAAGTTGTAGGGTTATATAGACATTTATACGTATTGGGCAGAAATTGCCAACAAACCTATTCTTTTTTGTACAAGCTCATTATACAACAAACCGCTCGAAAAATCAAGAGGAAATTACAAATTTATTCCTCTTCCTCATCCAAAACGGCAGCAAATTTTTCCTCAAACAGTTCTGCCAGTGTATCCAGCAGTGCTTCATCATCAATTTCTGCCAGTTGAGGTTCACCGCTTTCATCGTCCATGATGTCCTCAAAGATCATGTACATATCTTCGGGGCCGTCCTCCGCATCAGGAAGTTCAAACAGTGGCATCAAGGCATAATAGTGTTTGTCCTCATAGTCCAGTTCTTCTATGATTTCAAATTCATATTCATTGCCCTCTTCGTCCACCAGAGAGATCAGGTCGGCATCATACATTTCGTTGTCATTCACGCTCATGCTGTTTTCCTCCTTTGGAAGCAGAAGAACGGGGCAGGACCTCTGCCCTGTCCCGTCACTGATTGATTATTCTTTTTCGTTCAGGCACGCAATACCCGGCAGCACCTTACCCTCAAGGAATTCCAAAGAAGCACCGCCGCCTGTTGAAATATGGGTCATTCTGTCGGCATAGCCCAGCTTTTCAACGGCTGCTGCGGAGTCACCGCCGCCGATGATGGAGATAGCACCGCTCTCTGCCACTGCTCTTGCCACAGCGATTGTACCCTCTGCAAAGTTCTCCCACTCAGAAACGCCCATCGGACCGTTCCATACAACGGTACCTGCACCGTTGAGGGCATTAGCAAATTTTTCTCTTGTCTTGGGGCCGATGTCCAGACCCATCCAGTCAGCAGGAATCTTATCGGAATCCACGACTTTATGTTCTGCATCGGGCTTATATTCGGTAGCAACGACCGTATCTTCGGGAATCAGGAAGCTGACACCCTTTTCTTTGGCTTTTGCCATGATGTCCTTGGCAAGATCGACCTTATCGGACTCACAGATAGAGGTACCGATAGAATAGCCGAGAGCATTCATAAAGGTGTAGGCCATACCGCCGCCGATAATCAAGGTATCGACTTTATCAAGGAGGTTGGTGATAACACCGATTTTATCAGACACCTTGGCACCGCCGAGGATAGCCACGAAAGGTCTTTTCGGGTCTGTCAAAGCACCGCCCATGACGGAGATTTCTTTCTGGATGAGGTAGCCGCACACAGCGGGAAGATAATCGGCAACACCTGCGGTAGAAGCATGGGCTCTGTGAGCGGTACCGAATGCATCATTGACATAGATTTCAGCCAGTGAAGCAAGCTGCTTGGAAAATTCAGGGTCATTTTTTTCTTCTTCCTTGTGGAAGCGGACATTTTCGATCAGTTCCACTTCACCGTCCTGGAGGGAAGCGGCAATGCTCTTTGCACTCTCGCCGACAACGTCCTTTGCCATCTTCACTTCAAAGCCGAGAGCCTTGGAGAGATAAGCAGCAACAGGAGCAAGGGAGTATTTCATATTAAATTCACCCTTCGGGCGGCCGAGGTGGGAACAGAGAATGACCTTTGCCTTGTGGTCAACAAGGTACTGAATGGTTTTCATTGCCTCGTCGATACGTTTCGGGTCAGAGATATTGCCCTCGCCGTCAAACGGTACATTGAAGTCACAGCGTACCAGTACTTTTTTGCCTGCCACGTCGATATCTTCGACAGTCTTTTTGTTCAGATAGTTCATTGCGATAACATCCTTTCAAACCTGAAATTGTTCAGTTACCATTTTACAACATTGCCGCAATTTTTTCAATAGTTTTTGGCAAAGATTCATACAAATTTTTCATTTGCCGAATTCCGGATATTTTTCAAGAGTTTCCTGCATGGGGCCGTCAAAAATCACTTTGCCTTTCTGGAGGTAGATGCACCTGTCACAGAAGTCCTGTATATCCTTGCTGTGGCTGACATAGATGACGGTAATATTCTGCTGTATCAGTTCGGCAATTTTGTTCTTGCACTTCTTGCGGAACGTAGAGTCCCCGACACTGAGAGCTTCATCAATAACGAGGATATCGGGATTGGTATTGATATTGATTGCAAAGCCCAGACGCACACGCATACCGGAAGAATACGTTCTGACAGGCTGGTCGATATATTCGCCCAAGTCGGCAAACTCGATTGCCTTTTCCTCTATTTCTTTGATTTCATCGCCTTTCAGACCGAGGACATAACACTTGAAATGGATATTTTCCCGTCCGGTCATATCTCCCACAAAGCCTGCGGTCAGCTCCAGCAAAGCAGACACCCTGCCTTTGACATAGATATTTCCGGATGTCGGAAAAGCGACCCCTGTAATCATTTTCAGCACGGTAGACTTTCCTGCACCGTTTCTTCCGATAATTGCAACGGATTCTCCCTTTCGGATGGTAAAGTCCACGCCGTCCAATGCCTTGTGACGCTTGAATTTTTTAGAGTTATAGAACAGTGCCATAAACTGTTCACGGCTGTTTTTGTAGAGCGTATACACCTTTGTGACATCGTTGAACACAATAATCGGTTCTTTCTCTTCCAACTGGCTCACACAGCTCTCCCCTTTCTTTTCCCTATTCTAACCTCTTTCTGCCGGTTTGTCAACCATTTCAGAGATTGATTGGTGCGGGGGTATTGCAAAGTGATAAAAGATAGATTATAATAATGCTTGATTATGAATAATAAGGTTGATGGAACTATGAGCAAAACAATAACAGTCAATCTCCTCGGCAGTAGTGTATCGAGGGAGATGTTTGCAGATAAAGAAGCGTTTGAGGTCGGGCAGTGCATCATCAATGCAGGACTTTTTTCCCTATGCTCGCCCAAGCTGTCGGAGGAATGTCTTTGCACGGCGGAGGATTTTCCTGA
>ONUD01000239.1 GCA_900320925.1 uncultured Eubacteriales bacterium | reverse complement strand
GTCAAAAACGGACAGTTCACTGTTGTCGGCGGCAGGAATCATCATGCCGCACATTGCCATCAGTGACAGCAGACCGATGGTTTTCAAAGAAACCGTTTTGCCGCCCGTATTAGGACCCGTGACAACGAGGGTATCAAAGTCGATACCAAGCTGTATATCAATGGGGACAACCTTGTCGGCAGGAATGAGGGGGTGGCGTGCTTTTTTGAGGCGGATTCTGCCACGGTCATTCATGACGGGAACAGAT
This sequence comes from uncultured Eubacteriales bacterium, assembly GCA_900320925.1. Taxonomy (GTDB): domain Bacteria; phylum Bacillota; class Clostridia; order Oscillospirales; family Acutalibacteraceae; genus UBA1213. The sequence goes on along the minus strand of ONUD01000239.1, from coordinate 6,947 downwards.
GCTTTCATGCGGTAGGCAAGTTCTGCCCGTGCAAAGATGACATTCAGCTCCGTCAGAAGCTGATAGCTTTGGGAGATACTGTCCCCGTAGGCGGCAAGCTCGGCAGAAAGCTCTGCCAAGATACGTTCGATTTCGGCTTCCTCCTTGGAGCGGAGGATACGAATATCGTTGTTGGCTTCCACCACGCTCATGGGTTCAATGAAAACGGTTGCCCCGCTGGCGGAGGTGTCATGCACCAGACCTGCCACGGAGGAACGAAATTCCGCCTTGACGGGAATGACAAACCTGCCGCCCCTGATGGTGACGATGGCATCCTGAAGATATTTCTGCATGGTGGCAGAACGAATCATTTTGTCAAGCTGTTCCCTGATTTTAGCGGAGGAAGCCGCTATTTTCCGGCGGATGGCGGCAAGCGTGGAAGAAGCATTGTCGGCAATTTCGTCCTCGGAGAGAATGGCGGAGGTAATCTTGGCTTCAAGGTACTTGTTGGGGACGAGGGCATTGAAACGCATATCCAGACACGTTTCCACAGAAGCCGATTTTGCCCTCCATTCGGTGACGGAGCGGATGACTCTCAGCAGGGCGGCTGCCCGCAGCAGTTCGATGGGTGTCAGTACGGCACCTGCTTCGGCACGGCGAAGAGAGTTGTTGATATTGTGCAGGCTTCCAAACGAGGGCGAGCCGAAGCGTCCGCTGAGGGAGTGGGCATCGGCGGTTTCACGAATCAGTTCGTTGACCTCAAACAGTGAAGAAGAGGGTTCGGTGGCAAGTGCCATCTGACGGGCATCTTCAAACGATGTCAGAGAAGCCAGCATGGCAAGGATTTTATCTAATTCCAAAGAAAGATGGTTTTTATTCATTATTTCAATTCCTCTGTTGTATTTTTGTAAAAGTCCAGTGTACGGCAGTAGAAGTCATTTTGTGCCAGAATGAAGCGTTCTGCCAGAACCGAAAAATCACGGACAGCCCTGCCGGAGAGCTGGAACGAGAGGATTTTTTTCGGTTCGGCGGTGATACAGTACCGCACGGCAGAAATGCTTGCCATAGAAACGGTAATGCAGCGGTGAGCCATACCCTCCTTGTAGCAGCAGGAGGGGCAGTAGAGTTTATTTTCAATGGGGGCATAGTGCATGGTATCGGTATCGGTGTCATACCTGCCGCACTCGCAGCAGAACAGTACATCGGGCAGCACACCGCCAAGCAGCATGATACGCAGTTCAAATACTGCCTTGATGACGGGAAGCGGACGCAGATTGCCTGCAATAGCGTGCAGGCAGTTCAAAAGAAGCTGGAGATAGTCCTCAGACGGCATATTTTCGGGAATCATGTTGATGGCAAGTTCGGAAAGATAATAGCCCAGTGCCAGTCCTTCAATACTGTCAAAGGCATCGAAAAAGCTTTTGATGACTTCGGCCTCCGTGATTATGTATTGATCCCGTCCCTCAAAAATGCCGAGACGGGAATAGGTCATGACCTGACAGGCAGATGAAACATTGGAAATCAGTTTTTTGGCTCTCTTGCAGAAGCAGCGGATGACACCGTTGGAACGGGTCAGAACGGTGACAAGCTTGTCGCTTTCACCGACACTCTGCTCCTTTAAAATCAGTCCCTGTGTTTTTATCATAAGATTCCTCCGAAGAAAGATTTTTCCATTCATTGTGCGGCAGGACTTCCTTGCTGCGGCAGTATTGCAGATAGTCTGCTACACGCCCTGTTTCCGCAAAATGTTCCCAAGCTGTCTTTTCATCCATGCAAAACGCCCCTTTTCAGTATATGTCAATAGTATACCCTTGTATGAGGAAATTATTGCAGGGAAATTGTCAACACTCAGTCAAAATTCCGTTCATCATAGCCTAACGAACGCAGGATAGCTTCTCGGTTCCGCCAGTCCTCCTTGACCTTGACCCATAGTTGCAGGTTGACTTTGCAGTGGAAGAAGCGTTCCATATCCTGACGGGCAAACGTGCCGATTTTTTTCAGCATAGAGCCGCCTTTGCCGATAATAATCCCCTTGTGGCTGTCACGCTCGCAGTAGATGACAGCGTCCATGTCAATGATACTGACGTCGGGACGTTCTTTCATGCGTTCGATAAACACCGCTGCCCCGTGCGGTACCTCTCTCTCCAGCAGACGCAGCAGCTTTTCACGAATCATCTCTGCTGCCAGTACCCGTTCGGGCTGGTCGGTCAGGGTATCCTCGTCAAACAGGAAGTCACTTTCATAGGCAAAGCCTTGCAGTTCCTGTTTCAGGTCGGCAATACCGCTGCCTGTTCTGGCAGAGCAGGGAACGATGGCGGCAAAATCGTACAGGGAGGAAAGTTGGGCGATTTGGGAGGCTAATTTGGTTTTATCGGCGACGGTGTCAATTTTATTGATGGCCAGAATGGCAGGAAGCTCCATGGAACGGAATTTTTCTATCAGTTGGATTTCCTCCTCACACACGTCATGATCCGCCTCGACAACCAGAAGGCAGGCATCCACCCCTGCCACAGATTCATTGACGGAACGCAGCATGAATTTGTCCAGATCATTGCGTGGCTTATGAAGTCCGGGGGTATCAATGAATACCAGCTGGGTATTCCCCTCCGTCAGCACTCCCATAATACGGGTACGGGTGGTTTGGGGCTTGGAGGACACAATGGCAATCTTCTGACCGAGCAGGAGATTGAGAAGAGAGGATTTGCCGACATTCGGTCTGCCGACAATGGCGATGAAAGCGGTTTTATTCATGAGAATGTTTCCTTCCTTTGACGTAGAATACAGACAGCACGGCTGACAGCAGCAATCCTGCCGCATGAAGAGGGTGTGACACATAGAAACGGTACATCGTCATGATACCGTCCATACTGCCGAACAGAATCACGCCAATCACAGCGGCAAAAACGGCAAGCACCAATACGGCTCCTGCTGCACAGTCCTTGGCATATTTGATAAGGGGGTGATACTCCTTGCTGACCCTGTCGCAAAGCTCCTCGATGGCGGTGTTGAACACCTCGGCAGCCATGACACTGCCGATGGTCAGCAGTAATAGTACATACTTCTCCCTTGTAAAATCAAAAAAACGTGCAAAAACAAGAACATACAGTGCAGCAACTGTATGAAATCTCATGTTTCGCTCGTTTTTGATGCAGTGTATGATGCCGCAGAGGGCATGGAGGAAGGTCATTCAGGTTTCGTCCTGCATGACATAGCTGGAGGAGCTGGGAAGACCCAGCAGTGTCATGACCTTTTCTTCCTTTTCGCGCATACGGATCCGTTGGATCCCATTGTCCTCATGGTCATAGCCGAGAAGGTGCAGCATGGAATGAGCGGTGAGATAGCCGACTTCTCTTTGGAGGGAGTGGCCGAAGCGTTCTGCCTGGTCAACGGCGGTTTCCATAGAGATGACAATATCTCCCAGAATTTTGGCACCGGTTGTCGGGTCGGTATCATACTTGCCGTCCTCTCCCATCGGGAATGACAGTACATCCGTTACTCTGTCGATATTCCGATAAATGCCGTTCAGTTCCCGAATCTGCTTATTATTCACGAAAGTCACGCTGACTTCCACAGAGCCTTCAAATTGTTCCATTTGCAGCACCGCATTGCAGCAGCGTCTGACCAGCATCCGCAGACCGGTGGGAATTTTGACATCTTTTTGCTTATTGGTAATAATGACTTTAATCTTATCCATGATAAAAATCCTTTCTTTGAAAATATTACAGACCCTTTGCATGGCTGGTCTGCTGGGCATTGTCATATGCTTTGATAATATCCTGTACAAGGCGGTGGCGGACAACATCCTTGGCAGAGAACGTGACAGCGGCAATGTCCTCAATGCCCTTGAGGATACGCACGGCATCTTTCAGTCCCGAACGCACACCGTTTGGCAGGTCAATCTGGGTAATATCTCCGGTAATGACCATTTTAGAATTAAATCCCAATCGTGTCAGGAACATTTTCATTTGTTCTCTTGTGGTATTTTGTGCTTCATCCAAGATAATGAAGCTGTCGTCCAGGGTACGCCCTCTCATATATGCCAGCGGAGCCACTTCGATGTTGCCTTTTTCGACATATTTCTGATATGTTTCCGCCCCGAGCATATCAAACAGGGCATCGTACAGCGGACGCAGATACGGGTCAACCTTGCTTTGGAGATCCCCCGGCAGAAATCCCAGTTTTTCTCCTGCTTCTACGGCAGGACGGGTCAGGATAATGCGGTTGACCTCTCTTGCACGGAAGGCTGTCACTGCCATTGCCACTGCCAGATAGGTCTTGCCCGTACCGGCAGGACCGACACCAAAAGTCACGGTATTTTGCCGTATAGCATGGCAGTAGCTTTTTTGTCCCAGTGTTTTTGGCTTGACAGGTTTTCCGCGGGAAGTAATACAAATGCAGTCGCCTGCAATTTGTTCGATACGCTGTTCATTCCCCTCGTTGACCAGTGACATACAGTATCGTACATTCTGGTCGCTCAGTGCTTCCCCCCTGTTGATAAGCCCGAGCAGATTTTCAATCACCTTGGCAGCCTTTGCCACGTTTTCAGGCTCTCCCGAAATTTTCAGTTCGGATTCACGGCATATGACCGATACCATATATTCATTTTGGATCAGCCTGATATTTTCGTCAAATGTACCGAACAGAGCCACCGCTTGTTCCATACGATCAATATTGATAATTTGTTCTGTCATCTAACCACCCGAGATATTACCAAAAATAGGGAATTGAAATATATTTTTTATGATTATACCATAAAAATAGTTAAAAGTCACTATAATTTTTAAAATTTTTTTAAAAATTTATCAGGCTTCTGCTGTTTCATGGACATAAATTTTTCGTAGGATTTCTACAGCGGGTTCGATATCTTCCACGGAGATCCCCGCAAAACCCAGACGCAGGGAGGATTCTCCGGCATTACTGTTAGGGATGCGTGTTACTTTCACGCCCTGCTTCCCTGCTTCCTCTGCCATATCCCTGCCGTTGTCGGGCAGGGTCAGAGTGACACAAAGCGAGTTTTCATGCAGAACGGTTCTGGCCGTGCTGCCAAAGGCTTTTTGCAGGCTTTCCAGCAAAACACTGCTTTTTTCCGCATAGATTTTCCGCAGCCGTCTGAGCTGCCTGTCCAACTGTCCCGAATGGAGATAGGATGCCAAAGCAAGCTGTTCGATTTTGGAAGCGGTCTGATTGTACATATGGGATTTTTTTCGGTATCCGTCCATCAGCAGTTCCGGCAGTACCATATAACCGATTCGCACCGATGGCAGCAGCAGCTTGGAAAACGAACCGATATAAATCACTCTTTCACTGTCCATTCCCTGGAGGGACGGCAAAGGGTGGGAGGTATAACGGAGTTCCCCGTTGTAGTCATCTTCTATAATCAGTCCGCCCGTTTGCTCCGCCCAATACAGCATTTCATACCGCTGATTCATTTTCATTGGCTGACCGGTTGTCAGGTTGCCCGAAGGGGTGACAAAACACAGTTGGATCCCCTGCTCATATAAAGCCTGTATATCCGTACCATTGGTCTCTGCTACTTCAAAACCACTGTCCAAAAATACCTGTTTGGCTTTTTGAAAGCCTCCTTTTTCCATGGCGATCCTGGTACCGAAAGGACGCAGCAATCCGCACAAAAGATACAGCAAAGCCTGTGTACCCGCCCCGATAAGGATATTGTCGGCACGGCATGATACACCTCTGAGTGCATAGCTGTAAACGGCCAGTGCTTTGCGTAGAGCAGTTTCGCCCTGTGATTCGCCATAGGAAATAATGGCACTGCGGCGGTTCAGAACATCCCGCAGATGGACTCTCCAACGCTTGATGTCTGCACTTTCACTGTCAATACTGTCACTGCCGAGATTGTACCTGACTCGTCGGAATGGCTCATCCGCTTGCTTGGAATCGGCACTGCCGCTGTCTTTTTTTGCCCCAAGAACCACATCAATATGTACATAATAACCGCTTTGGGGACGGCTGGCAATAAACCCTTCTACGCATAACTGCTGATAAGCACCCTCGATCGTGGTACGGCTCAGCAGAAGATCTTCTGAGAGTTTCCTGATGGACGGCAGCTTTGTCCCGACAGGAAGATGGCCGTTTTCAATTGCCTGCCGGATGCATTGATACAGCTGCTGATACATCGGCACTGCACTTTGTCTGTCAATACGAATCAAATCATATGTCATGATACTTCCCCCTCATGTAGCCAAAAAGGGCAGGAAACCTTCTGACAAAGTTTTCCTGCCCTTGATGCCGGTAACCGGACTTGAACCGGTACGATATTTCTATCGAGGGATTTTAAGTCCCTTGCGTCTGCCTATTTCGCCATACCGGCGGATTCTATAAGCAAGTTTATTATACCATATTGATTCCAAAAGTCAAGGATATTAAAAAAATTCTTGACAAGAGGGAGGAGGTGTAGTATAATATGACAAGTGTAAAGCAGAGGGCTTTACAGGTAAGGAAAGGTGGGCAGCGGAATGCCAAAAAATTGGGAAGTATCAAGGCTGCTTGATTTTTACGGTATGCTGCTGACCGACAAGCAGCGTGAAACCGTTGAATACTACTACAATGATGACCTGTCGCTGGGGGAGATTGCCGAAAATCTCCATATTTCCCGTCAGGGCGTGCGGGACAGCGTCAAACGCAGTGAGGCGATCCTTTTTGAAGCAGAGGAAAAGCTGGGGCTGATGAAAAATGCGGATGTGATGAAGCAGAGCCTTGCGGAAATTCGGCGGCACGTGGATATGATTGACGAGAAAAATATGAAAATCTACCGCTCCAAAGCGGTCAATGAGAGTATCAAAGTAATTCTGAAAGAGCTTGACAGGCTCAATGAAATGTAAGAGTGGAGTGAGAGTATGGCATTTGAGGGCTTGACCGAAAAGCTGGGTGCGGCGTTCAAAAGACTGAGAAATAAGGGAAAGCTGACAGAAAATGATGTCAAGGATGCCATGAGAGAAGTGCGTCTG
>ONUD01000240.1 GCA_900320925.1 uncultured Eubacteriales bacterium | reverse complement strand
GTAACTTTGATAACAGAGGGAAAATATCTCATGTAATGAAGTGACAGCGGTTTTTGACGGAGGGAGCGTGGCGGCAAGAAAGTTTCCATTACAATGTCAAACATCGGGCAAATATACCCTCTTTTGTGCAATTTTCAGATTTGCTCATTTATAGATACAAATATAACACGTAATCATATTTTCCGGACTGCAAACAAATTCCCTCTTGCATTTTTCCAACGAAATGTGCTATACTGTGTTATAACACATTGACGAAGAGAGTAGCCGGACAGGGGCAGTGCTGACAGAGAAGTCCGCCTTGGCTGAAAGCGGACAGCAGTGCCGTGCGGTGAAGTTCACTTCCGAGTGGCACGGCTGAACACGTTGCTCAGTAGGCTGTGACGGGTTGTGCCGTTATCCGCAGAATGAGTCAAAAATCAGGGTGGTACCACGGAATCGTTTCGTCCCTGCGTGAGAAATCACGCAGGGATTTTTCATTGATACCGCTCTTACAAATGGAGGTTTTGCAATTGGATGAACGAATTTTGAAGCTGAAAGGCGAAATTGAACAAAAACTGTCAGAACTGTCGGAGCTGTCGGAGCTTGACAAAGTGAGAGTTGCCTACCTCGGCAAAAAGGGCAGTATCACCGCCCTGCTCAAAGGCATGAAGGAGCTTGCCGCCGAACAGAAAAAAGCATTCGGTGCGGATGTCAACAAACTTAAGGAGTTTGCCGCACAGAAAATTGACGAAAAAACAAAGGAACTCCAGGAAAAACAAATTGAACTGGAAATCAAATCCATGCCCGTATTTGATATTTCTGCCCCCTCTTCTCAGGAAACAGGCTCCTATCACCCCATTACGCTCGTGCAAAGACAGTGCGAAACCATCTTCAAGTCCATGGGCTTCACCGTGGAGGATTATGCGGAAGTGGTAACGGATTATGAATGCTTCGAATCCCTCAACATTCCCAAGCACCACCCTGCCAGAGATATGCAGGATACCTACTACCTGGAAAACGGTCAGCTTCTCAAATCCCAGACCTCTGCCGCACAGAATGCCATTCTGAGAAAATATGGCCCCGACCTTATCAAAAACGGCACCCCTATTCGTGCCATCTTCCCCGGCAGATGCTTCCGCAATGAAGCTACCGATGCCTGCCATGAAAATACCTTCTTCCAGATGGAGGGTGTCATGGTCGATAAGGATATTTCCATCTCCAATTTGATTTACTTCATGAAAACCATGCTGTCCGAGGTATTCCGCAAGGATATCAATGTCCGTTTAAGACCGGGCTTTTTCCCATTCGTGGAGCCGGGCTTTGAACTGGACATCAGCTGTCTGATTTGCGGCGGCAAAGGCTGTCCGTCCTGCAAGCACAGCGGCTGGCTGGAGCTTTGCCCGTGCGGCATGATTCACCCGAATGTCCTGCGGGAGGGCGGCATTGACCCTGATAAATACACAGGCTTTGCATTCGGTCTGGGTCTGACAAGGCTCGCCATGATGAAGTACGGTATCAAAGATATCCGTGACCTCAACAGCGGCAGTCTGAAAGCTCTGTCACAGTTTACCGATGATGAATAAGGGAGGTATGGCACCATGTTTTTATCAATGAATTGGATCAAGGATTTCGTTGACCTGAGCGGTCTGGACGAGGTGGCACTGATACATCAATTTTCCCTTTCAACAGCAGAAGTGGAAAACGAAATTTTCTTCAAAGGCAAGGAACTGTCAGGCATTGTCGTGGCAGAAATCAAGAGTGTGGAAAATCACCCTGATTCCAAAAAACTGCACCTGCTGAAAGTGGATACCGGAAGCGGTGAACTGACAGATGTTGTCTGCGGTGCCCCGAATGTCAGAGTCGGCATGAAAACCGCTTTTGCACAGGTGGGAGCCAGAATCGGTGACATTACCATCACCCCCCGCCAGTTGGCAGGCTATACTTCCAACGGTATGTGCTGCGGTGAAGCGGAAATCGGCTTGAGTGACGATAATTCCGGCATTATGGAAATTACGGACGATGTGCCGCTCGGTACAGACATCAAAGACATTTATGATGTTGAGGATATTGTTTTTGAAGTGGACAACAAGTCCCTGACCAACCGTCCCGACCTGTGGGGACATTACGGCATTGCCAGAGAATTTGCCGCTCTGGCAGGCAGACCTCTGAAACCGCTTGACGTAGATGACCTCACGGTGTATGACAATCTTCCCAAGGCAGATATGAAAATCGAGGACACTCTCTGCAAGCGTTACAGCACCATCAAAGTGGAAAATATCAAGCGGAATATCAGTCCTGTCAATATCCGTATCCGTCTGTATTACTGCGGCATGAGAGCCATCAACTTCCTTGCTGACCTGACCAACTATCTCATGCTGGAAATGGGGCAGCCCATGCACGCATTCGATGCCAGAAAAGTGGAAAAAATCCGTATCAAGCGTTTTGACGCTCCCTTTACGTTCCGCACACTGGACGGTGTTGACAGAAATATAGATGAAAATACCCTCATGATTTGCAACGACAATACCCCTGTTGCCATTGCCGGCATTATGGGCGGTCTGGATTCTGAAATCGTGGACGATACCACTACCCTGACACTGGAATCCGCCAACTTTGATGCCGCCTCCGTCAGAAAATCCACTGTCCGCCTGTCACACAGAACCGATGCTTCCATGCGTTACGAAAAAAGTCTTGACCCTGAAATGACCGTGCCTGCCATCGGCAGATTCCTCTATCTGCTCAAGCAGTATGACAGCGGTGTGCAGGTCGTTTCCTCCCTGACAGACGAGTATGCCGTCAAATTCCCGCCTGTGACCCTGCACTTTGACCAGAAATTCGTTGACCGCTACACGGGCATCAAGATTGATTCCGATACGATTGTACATACCCTGACAGGTCTGGGCTTTGCCGTCACGCTGGACGGGGACAACTATACCGTTGACGTGCCGTCATGGAGAATTACCAAGGACGTGACCATGAATGCCGACATCATCGAGGAAATTACCCGTATCTACGGCTATGACAATTTTGATGTCAACACCACACGCTCTCCCCTCTATCCTGTCCGCATGACGGAAATTAAAAACAATGAAGAAAAAATCAAAGACCTGCTGGTCAAGAAATTTGCCCTGCATGAAGTCCACTCCTATGTATGGGCATACAACAGCGAACTGAAAGAATTGGGAATCCCCGTGGAGGACAATATCAAGCTTGCCAATGCCACCAATCCCAATATTGAAACCCTCCGCCGTTCCATGATTCCCACACAGCTCTGTCAGGTAAAGAGCAATGTGTCCTATGCTCCTGCATTCGGCATTTTTGAAATCGGCCGTGTGGTAGAGGGACTGGACGAGCAGAATCTCTGCATCGAAAAGAAAAAGCTTGCCGTGACCCTGTTCAGCAAGACGGCGGACATGAAAGAACTGTATTTCCGTCTGCGTGATATTCTTGCCGCTGCGGCTCAGACGGTCAAGCATACCGAACTGACTTTTGCCCCTGCCGCCCCTGCCCACACGTATGAACATCCCGTGAATCTCAATACCATCCTGCTGGACGGCAGGGCAATCGGTACCATCGGCATTGTCCACCCCGTTGTCAGCAAGAATATTGACAAAAAAGCCCATATCGTCTTTGCCGAAATGGATATGGAAGCCTTTGCCGCTTCTGCCGATCAGGGCATTGTCTATGACGAGCCGTCCAAATACCCGTCCATGGAGTTTGACCTCAGTCTGGATATGCCGCAGAACGTCTTTTACGGCACCCTCAAAGACTGCTGGCAGAATGAGGGCAAAGGACTGTTGAAGCGTGTCAGCGTCATTGATACCTACGACACACCCCTTGTTCACAGAATGACCCTCCGCTTTGAGTTCTCCTCCAACGAACGTACCCTCTCTTCCAAGGAGGTACAGGAAATCATCCTGTGCATTGCCGACAATTTCAAACTGCATGGTGTTACTGTTCCCAATCTGGAAGCACTCATGAATGCATAAAAAAATCCCCCCTGCAAAGGGGGAATTTTTTCGTTAATGGATTTGTGATTGTATATTTTTCAAATACTGCTTCAATTCGGCATCCGTTCTCTGACCTTTAGTGGTCACAATATCACTGCCCAAGGCTGCCACATCACTGATAAAATAAGAATCCCCTACAGTATGATTTTGAGAATGGGCATAGGGTCTCTGTGCCAAAATGGCACTCATGACAGGGTCATTTTGTATGCTCGGATTTTCAATCAGCACGGTTTTGGAAGTGGGAGCCATTCCTTTGGTGTTATGCCACTTCAGCTGTGCATTGTGGTCGGTAAGGTAGTAGGCAAGCAATTGTGAAGCAACAGGATACTTGGTAGCACTGTTGACACCCACGGCTGTGTAACCGCCGAAAGAATGAAGCTGTGTCTGTGTACCGTTGATGATGACGGTAGGAAGCTTGGCAGCACCGAGATTGTTGGCACCGATAGCGTTTTTCAGATCCTTGTCCACCCATGTTCCTATCACGGCTGCTGCGATTTTACCGTTTTTGAAGCCATTGATCACGGTTTGGTTATCTCCTTCACCACCGGTACTGCCTATCAAGCCTTTGCCGGAATAGGAGGCAAGTCTGCACATTGCCTTGGCAGCGGCAAGACCTTCCCGAGAATCAAAGTTGGCGGTCTGCACGCCGTTCTCATATTGCAGATTCACACCCGCAGCAAGAAAAATACCGGCACTGTACCATGCGTTGCCAAGATTGTAATAGACACTTTTTCCTGCGGCATTGGCCTTTTGGATCATCCCTTCCATTGTGGCAACATCGGAAGCATTGAACACTCTCTTGTCGTAGTACAGGAAATAGCCTTCGTCACAGCTTTTCGGGAAAGCATAAAGCTGATGGTTGATGTTACATTCCGTGAGAGCATCGGTAGTACTGTCTGCCAGAACATTGTTTTTGAATGTATCAGAAACAGGGGCAATGGCTCCTGCCTCCACCAGTGCAGACAACTGATCGGCGGCGAAATTGAATACATCGGCACCATTTTCCGGATTATCCATGATTTTTCCGCCTGCATAGGCATCACTAACATTCCTAAACGATATTTTCCATTGATAGCTGCTGTCGGAATAGAGCTTCTTGAAAGATTCTACCAGTGTTTTCTCCAACGAACTGTCATCTTCCGAACACCAGACGGTCATTTTAATGACACCGCCATTTTTGGCTGCTTCCGCTTTGAGCTGTTTTTTGAAGTTAGCAGTCATCTGGGAAGTGTACATATCGGTCAGCTTCGGCAAAACGACGATTTTACAGCTTGCCTCCTTGCCGTTGTAGGTACGGACAGTGACATATGCTGTTCCCTCCGATACGGCGGTAAACTCGCCTGTCCAGTTAGTTTTTGTCATCTTCACGACTTTGCTGTTGCTGGTACGGAAGGTACGGGTCGCACAGCCTGCATTGTCGGGGATAATGGCACTCAGGGAAGCTTTCTGTCCCACTGTCATTTTGATAAGTCCACGGCTGAGTTTGACATTCTGGGGAGCGGCCTTGACCGTCACCTTGCAGGTAGATTCCTTGCCGTTGTAGGT
>ONUD01000241.1 GCA_900320925.1 uncultured Eubacteriales bacterium | reverse complement strand
TTCTTGCCACACTCAACGAGGAACAGAGAAATATCTTTTTGCGAAGATACTGGTACATGGACACCATTCGTGAGATTGCAAGACATTTTGCCATCTCCGAAAGCAAGACCAAAACCATGCTGTTTCGTATACGAAAGGAAATGAAACTATTTCTCATCAAGGAGGGGTATGATTTATGAGAGGAAAAGACCTGTTGGAAAAGCTTGCCCTTGTCGAACTACAGTACATACAAGCGGCCAATGAACTGCCTTTCAAGAAAAAAAAGAAAATTAAAATTTCTTCTGTTATCAAGGCAGCAGTGTGTCTGTTTGTCATCAGCGGAACCGTGTTGTATTTGTATGGCAGGAATCATGATTGGCTTATTGCACGACAAACGAAAAATTACGAAAACGATACTTCTTACAGACATGAAACCTATTCGCCGACTGTTCACGGTGCGGAAACGGCAAAACAGAATGTTGTGTACGGTGAATACATCTATTATCTTGATGTGAATCATGCACTTCCTTCCCGTCATGCGGCGGAAGAGAACTACAGAAATACCATCAGAATTTTCAGTATGAAAGAACAAAAACAGGTCAATAAGATTGCAGAGAAAATAACGTCCATCCCTTGGTCCGGAGGGCAGCTGCTGTTATGCGGCGAGGAACTGATTGTGATTAAAAGTGAATCCCCCGAATTTTTTGACAGAACCGAACCTTTTGTCAACACCTTTGTAGATATCTATTCCCTTTCCGACCCCGAACATCCTGTATTGGAGCATCAGTATGTTCAGAGAGGGGTATGCAGTGCAGTCTTTTCATCGGATAAGCAATTGTATTTATTGACTTCTGACCTTGTGGAAGAGAGGGGCGTTTTTCACTACCAGCCGTACCCACCGTCTGCATCAATGGACGGTGAAACCATTACATGGGACGACAGTGATATCTGCACTTTCGGTAACTTTGTATATTATTCTGCCCTGTCGGTCATTGACCTGACCTCTAAAACCGTTTCTGCCAAAAAAGCATTTTATGGCGATATACAGGATATCTTCCTCGACCAAGGAACAATCGGTTTTTCTGTCAAAGACGATGCTATCCCCGAAGTTTATCTGTTCGATATGTCACAGGGCATATCCTATATAGGAAACATCCGTGTTCCGGCACAAGGTACTATCATGGATATCAAAAAATACGGTGATTCTTACAGAATGATAGGTATGTCCTATGACGAGAAAGCGGAAATACTGGCAGTATCCGCTGATGTACAAAAGGGTACTTCCATTTCCGCACATTACCCGCTGGAAAATCAGGAAGCAATTGACGATATTGTGTGGGACGGTAATAAAGCGGTCATTACCGTAGGAAAATCTGACAATACCGCTTATTTTGTATCGGCACATTTCAAAGAGGATACCATTTCTTTCAGCAGGGCTTCCATTTCTGTTAACAGAGTCACAGGTGCCGACCGATTGACAGGTATGACGGAAGAATTGTACTATACCGCTTTCCCCGTCGGTAGCCGCCAATTAATGATACCCATCGGCAGCCATCGTTATCTGCGTTATCACATCCCGCCTGAATGGTTGGATGTTGATGCTTTCCCCGATCCATCACAAAATCTATACCGTTTCTATCTGCAAAGCAATATTCTGGCGAATGGGTTTGATATTCTCGACCTTTCCGATGAGCCAAAGTATGTTTATCAATCCAAAGGAGAAGTTCCTGAAAACTGCCGTTTTGACTACTCGCATACATGGTATGAAAATGGTCTGCTTTACATCATGACAGCCTCCCCGAATAGCAGTGAAAAAGGTCGTTTATACAACGCAGAACTATTCCTCTATTCCGTTGACCAAAACAGCACGATTCCTTTCAGGCTTGTCAGTCAATATTCATTTGGGAATGGGTATGATGATACTTTGGCGGGAAGTTTCCGCATCTTTCATTATGACGGCAAAGATTTTTACGTCAATCCCGAAAATCATCAATTGATTTCCTTGCCATAAGAAAACAGCACACAGGCTGATTTGCTTGTGTGCTGTCATTTTTTTATCAGTTCAGTTCGTCAACCAATTTCTGGAGTGCTTCCAGTGCCTCATCGGGGAGCTTGTCATAGCCGCCCTTCTTCTCGGCAAAGCCCTTGACCGCATTGACACGGTTAATCATGGCATTTTTCAGAGCTTCCTTATAGTCTGCATCTGCCATATCAGGTTCAAAGCCGTCCCAATGGAGGATTTCGATATCCTCGAACGGACCCCATTTTTCAAACTTGGCTCTTCCTTCCACGATGGCTTCCAGTACACCGAGGGTATCCTCTTTCTGCACTTTCTTGCCCATGAAGTCACCCGTGTTGACGATGTAGCAGGCAACGTCCTTTTCCTCCACCAGCTTCTTGAACTTCACATAGTCATTCACCAGCGGATAGGTTCTGAACGGGTTAGCATAAGGCACAATGCGGAGGGCATTCATGTCGGTACCGGCGGCCACACGCTCAGCAGTAGAAGTCTTGGTTGCCAGCGTTGCCCCCATCACGGAAGCCAGTGCGGCACCTTTCAGCTTCACGCAGGGAGGAATGGTCGGGTCTTTCATGATCCAGATGATGGAATTGACGGGAGAAGAAATTTTATCTACTCTGTTAGGTGACCAAAGCTTGGACTTGATAGCACGGCCGTTGCCGTTTCGGATATCCTCTGTCACCAACTGAATCTTGCCGTTCTCATCTTTGGTGCAGGAGCAGTTCTGCACACTGAGGAGATATTGGTTGTCGGGGCAGCCTGTCGGATAGTCGGCTGTCTTGTCAAAGTAGGACGGTTCAAGAGCAATCGACGCACAGGTATCGGAGTTGATGATGAAAGCGTCATCATGCAGAACGGTGATATTCGGATACTTGCCGTCATGCTTGGCATGGGTGAGGGTGGATTTACCCGACCCCGACAGACCGAACACAGAAGCAACATACTTACTGCCGTCTGCAAGGGTATATTCTTTCTGACCGCCGTGGCAGGAAGCATAGCCGTTGCGGTTGGCGATAGCCCATGCAATGGTCAGAGTTCCTTTTTTATGCTCGCCGAAGTATTTCATGCCGAGGATAGCGGCACAGTTTTGATTCGTGTCAAAATAGCAGCAGGTCAGGTCATCACTCAGGCAGCTATAATCCACGTCAGGCGACGGCGTGGGTGTCCACTGCGGGTCAGAGAAGATGTAAATATCCGGTTCATTGCCGTTGCCGACGGGCTGGGAATCCTTGTACATTTTAGCATAGGTGTCATTGATGTACTGGAAGTTGAGCAGCCAGTTGTACATCAGCATTTCCTCTCCCTCCGGGATGAGAAGATGTGCCTTTACCATAAATTCAGGGTCAAGACCGATATAAGCGGTGGCATGGTAGAGTTTTTTGAAGCGTGTCTTATAAACCGCATCCATCACAACCTTATCAAGCTTGGCATCGTCCACACCAGGCTCGCCCTTGATACGTCTTGCAGCGGCATATCTGCCTGTCACGGCACCGTCATTGAACAGCAGCACCTTTGCTCCTTCAGGCAGTCCCACTTCTTCGGGCTTGTATACCGGCATATCCGTGACGATGGCACCGGGTGAGTTCTTTGCAAGATTGTAAGCCTCTGCCAGTGAAGAAACCTCTACGACATTGTTGCCGTAAAATGCTCCCTCAATAATGGAACGTGTTTTTGAGAAACCGACTTTTCCTTTTCCTATTTCAGCTATAGGATAGTATGCTTTTGTTGCCATAAAATAGCCTCCTATCAATTCAATACATTCCTATTTTACTTCCCTTTTCCCTTTTTGTCAATATACGATTGCAGGATTTTGTCAATTTCCGCTCCGGCAAATCTATGTCCACTGTACATTGCACATTGATATGGTGGGGCGGTTGACAAAAATGGGAAGATAAGATAAAATGGTGGTGTATTAAATAAAGGAGTGGTCTGGATGAAAAAAGTAGCAGTGATTATGGGCAGTGACAGTGATTTCCCGACAGTGGCGGGGGCAGTCAGGACACTGCACAGCTATGGCGTACCGTTTGAGGTGCATATCCTATCGGCACACAGAACCCCCGAAAAAGCAGCAGAATTTGCTGCCAATGCCCGTCAGAACGGCTTTGGGGTGATTCTTGCCGCCGCAGGAAAAGCCGCCCATTTGGCAGGGGTGCTTGCCGCCCATACCACGCTTCCCGTGATAGGGATCCCCATCAAGTCGTCTGCACTGGACGGTCTGGATGCCTTGCTGGCAACCGTGCAGATGCCAAAAGGCATTCCCGTGGCAACCGTGGCCATTGATGGTGCCGACAATGCCGCCATCCTTGCCGTGCAGATGCTGGCACTCTCGGAGGAAACACTGGCGGA
The DNA here is from genome assembly GCA_900320925.1 of uncultured Eubacteriales bacterium. Lineage (GTDB taxonomy): Bacteria > Bacillota > Clostridia > Oscillospirales > Acutalibacteraceae > UBA1213. The sequence goes on along the minus strand of ONUD01000241.1, from coordinate 3,407 downwards.
AAAGCTGGAGCAGGAAAAAACGGCCATGAAAGACGGTGTTGCCCGAAAGGATGAGGCAATTCAGACAAAAGTGGCAGAACTGATTGGCTGACAGAGGAGAAAAGGAGAACTATGGCTGAACTACATGATGAATGCGGTGTTTTCGGCATATACAAGAAAGATCATGACTTGGATATCGTCGAGGAAACTTATCTGGCACTGTATGCCCTCCAGCACCGAGGAGAGATCGGTGCAGGTATGGCTGTCAACAACGGCGGCAAAATCGTACATTACAGGGGCTTCGGAGTGGTTCCCGAAGCACTGCCCGAAAAGGAACTGGCACGCCTGAAAAACGGTCAGATCGCTTTGGGACACGTGAAATATGCTTCAGGGGGAGCGGTCGGTCATGAAAACCTTGCACCGCTGGTCATGAGCTATTCGGGAGGACAATTGGCACTGTGCATGAACGGTGTACTGACCAATTTTAACACCCTGAGCAGGGAACTGAAGAACCGTGCGGCCATCTTTCAGTCCGACAGCGATGCGGAGGTCATTGCCTACCTTATCGCTCGGGCAAGCATTCATGCCGATACCATTGAAGAAGCCGTGCAGGAAGCAATCCGTCAGATGCAGGGAGCATATGCCATTGTGCTGATGTCACCAAGCAAGCTCATCGGTGTGCGTGACCCGATGGGGATTCGTCCGCTTTGTCTGGGAAGGATGGGAAACAGTTATGTGCTGGCTTCAGAGTCCTGTGTGTTTGATAGCATGGGCGGCGAGTTCCTCCGTGACGTGCAGCCCGGGGAAATGGTCGTCGTAGACAGCGAGGGTCTGCACAGCTATACCGACAACTGCGGAGGCAGAACTGCCTGCTGTGTGTTTGAATACATCTTCTTTTCCAGACCCGACAGCGTGGTGGACGGTGTTTCCGTGGACGTGGCAAGACAGCGGGCAGGACAAATGCTGGCAAAGCATTATCCCGTGGAAGCAGATGTCGTCTGCGGTGTACCCGACTGCGGCAGGGAGGCGGCAATCGGCTATGCGATGGAGTCGGGGATTCCCTATGCCACGGGCATTATCAAAAACAAGTATATCGGACGGGCATTCAATAACCGTAAGAAAAATGCCGAATATATGATGCGTATCAAACTCAATGCCCTGAAACATAATGTGGAGGGAAAAAGAGTGGTCGTGGTAGATGACTCCATCCTCAAGGGCAAAACCAGCAAGCATATTGTGGACTTGCTCCGACAGGCAGGTGCCAGAGAAGTGCATATGAGAATCGCTTCTCCTCCTTTCAAAAACCCCTGCTGTCTGAACAGTGATACCACCGCCAAAGAAAATCTGATAGCGGCGTCGATGACCGTGGAAGAAATGTGTACCGATATCGGTGCGGATTCACTGGGATTCCTGTCAGTGGAGGATCTCAGGGAACTGGTCAAAGAAAGCAAGTTTTCCATATGCGATGCTTGCTTTACGGGAAATTATCCTCTGGATGTGTCGGATGTTTCCAGAGGGGATAAATATTCCCAGAAATTTTAAGGGGAGAGTGTGGAACGGATGAAAAGTTACAGTGACAGCTATAAGGCGGCAGGTGTGGACGTTACCGCCGGCTACAGAGCCGTGGAACTGATGAAAGCCCACGTTGCCAGAACCATGACCAGCGGTGTCATGGCGGGAATCGGCGGTTTTGGAGGTCTGTTCGAGCTGGACACGACCGGTATCAATAAGCCGGTACTGGTGTCGGGTACGGACGGCGTGGGAACCAAAATCAAAATTGCCTTTTTGCTCGACAAGCATGATACCGTGGGAATCGACTGTGTTGCCATGTGCGTGAACGACATTATCTGCTGTGGTGCCAAACCGCTGTTTTTTCTCGATTACATTGCCATCGGCAAGAACTATCCTGAAAAGGTCGCACAAATCGTGTCAGGTGTCGCAGAAGGCTGTGTACAGAGCGGCTGTGCATTGGTCGGCGGCGAAACCGCAGAACATCCCGGTCTGATGCCGGAGGACGAGTATGATTTGGCAGGCTTTTCTGTCGGTATCGTGGACAAGGATAAAATCCTCAATCCCGATACCCAGAAAGCAGGCGATGTCATGATTGCGATCAAGTCCAGCGGCGTCCATTCCAATGGCTTCTCCCTTGTCAGAAAGGTATTTGACATCAGCGACAAAACCGTTGGCAAGTACTATGAGGAACTGGGCGGCACACTCGGAGAAACTCTCCTCACACCGACAAGAATCTATGTCAAGCCGATTCTTGCCCTGCTGGACAGCGTGAACGTGAAGAGCATTTCCCATATTACAGGCGGCGGCTTCTATGAAAATATTCCCCGCTCTCTCCCAAAGCACCTTGCGGCACACATCAAAAAGAGCGATGTACAGGTACTGCCGATTTTTGACCTCATTGCCAAAGTCGGAAACGTGCCGGAGCATGATATGTTCAACACCTATAACATGGGTGTTGGCATGACCGTTGTAGTATCTGCCGAAGATGCCGACAAGGCGGTAGCTGTCCTCAATGCCAGCGGGGAACAGGCTTATATCCTCGGAGAACTCGTGGAAAGTGATGAAGGAGTAATCATTGCATGATGAAACGTATCGTAGTACTGGTTTCGGGCGGCGGCACCAATTTGCAGGCTCTCATTGATGCACAGGAAAGCGGTCTGATTCAAAATGGAAAAATCACTTGTGTCATTTCTTCCAAGGCAGATGCCTATGCACTGGAAAGAGCGAAAAAGCATGGTATCAAAACCAGAGTGCTGGTCAGAAAAGACTATCCCGATGTAGTCGCCTACAGTCGGGAGATGCTGAAAGCCTTGCAGGAAGAACAAGCCGATTTAGTGGTCTATGCAGGCTTCATGACGATTCTGGACGAACTGGTCACCAAAGCCCTGCCCAATCAAATGATGAATGTCCACCCTGCCCTGATACCGTCTTTCTGCGGCAAGGGCTATTACGGTCTGAAAGTCCATGAGGAGGCTCTAGCCAAGGGGGTCAAGCTGACAGGAGCCACCGTGCATTTTGTCACAGAGGTCTGTGACGGCGGCCCCATTATCCTGCAAAAAGCCGTGGAGGTGCAGGACGATGACACTCCTGAAAGCTTGCAGAAGCGTGTCATGGAACAGGCAGAATGGAAGATTTTACCGCAGGCAGTTGCCCTGTTCTGTGAGGACAGGCTCGAAGTCAAAGACAATAAAGTTTATGTGAGGTAAATGAATATGACAGATTTGAAACAGGAAATTTCCTCCACCACCTACCCGGGCAGAGGAATTGTGATCGGCAAGAGTGCTGACGGCAGGTATGCCGTCATCGGCTACTTTATCATGGGCAGAAGTGAAAACAGCCGTAACCGCGTGTTTGTTGAAACAGCGGACGGCATCAAAACCGAGGCGTTCGATCCCTCAAAGCTTGTCGATCCCTCG
>ONUD01000245.1 GCA_900320925.1 uncultured Eubacteriales bacterium | reverse complement strand
TAACATAAATACAACCGTAAGTCAACAAAAAAGTCAGCCTTGCGGCTGACTGGCAATTCATCACCGACCTATAGAGGTCGGTGTCTTTTTGCCATATTAGGATAAAAAGCAATGACCGTATGCAGTTGTCATACGGTCATTTTTGTTCGTGAAGGATATGCAGTTCCTTTTTCAGTTTTTTTCGGTCTGCCGTCAGGACACGTACCACACGGTAAATCATCAAAAAGGGTATGAGCAATTTATGACGATAGAAAAACGGATAATATGACTTGATTTTTTCCATCGGCAGGAAGATTCTTTGAAAGACATATTGCTTTTTGCCTGTTTTCTGCACCTGATTCTGAACGGTATTTTTTAAATTGCCGTAAGTTCCCGAAAAGCAGATATATTGCAGCATAGTCTGTTGTTCTTCCGAGAGGGACTGCCCTGAAAACAGATTCCATGCCAGTTCCCTGTTGGTTTCCTCAAAAGCGGCAATGCCCATTTTCTGTGCTTCGGCACGGATGTACGACAGATCCATCTGTTCACGGTAGGCTTTGAGGTACACGTAAATATCCAGCAGGGAACGCAGTCCTGTCCCATGGGAAGAATAGTGCTTGTATTCATGGGCGGTGACGTACAGATAAAAATCCTCATGCGTGAAGTGGAAGCCATAGCCGTTGTCGTCATCTTTCAGGAGCTTTTCACGGATATGGCGGTAATAGGTATGCAGATTCTTTCCCTCTGTGGCATCAAACAATTCCGTGTGCAGTTCAAAGTTGCACACGGGCTGCTTATAGTACACGTCATGGTTATATGCCCCGAACAGTTCGGTTGTAAAGCCGAGTTCCTCCATGATATGCCGGATATCCTTTTCACGGTCGGCATCAAACAGCAGGTCGATATCTGCCATCTGCCGCATCCCGTAGGCGGGATACAGGTCTTTCAGCACTGCCCCTTTCAGCAGGGCATACCAGATTCGTTCCTGTTCCAGCCGCGACAGGAGGTTTTGCAGTTCGATTTCCATCATGGCAGTTTTGCGGATGGCTTTGCCCCGTGCCTGTGTAAAGAGGGGGTCATGTATGCCGGCGGATTCCAGTGCCATTGCCGCAAGGGAGGTCATCATGTGCCGGTCGGCGGCTTCATAGAGTTGTTCCAGGTCAAGGGCGGCGATTTTTTGTGCATCGGGTACGGTCTGATTGACCGCACAGGATGACAGATACACCAATCCCTGCATCGCCTGCCAAAATGCTTCCTTATTCATCATCAATAGCCCCTATTTTCCGAAGCTCACTGACAATATGCTGCACATCTTTCTGAATCTGTTTATAGGGGTCGGTATAGGTTTGCTGAAGTCTGGCAATGATGGCATCCTCCGTGGTACTGTTTTGGAGCATTCTGACGATGGTGCCAAACGTGTCATTGCCCTTGACAACGCCTGCAAATCCTGCCCTTCCTGTGGGGACAATCAGGGTTTCCGTTCCTGCCTGATGGACAAGAAAATTTCGATTGAGTTTCATACTTCCATTCCTTTCATGGTATGATAGGCCATTTCCGCTGCCTGAATATCCATATTGCAGCACAATCTGTAAAACGTGACCTGTTGTGCCATGCGGTCAAGCAAGTCAAGTGTTTTCAGCAGCCCACCGGCATTCAGCGGACGATATGCCTGTTGTAACAGAACGGGATAAGCTTCTTCTTTGGTAATTTTGTCAATGTGATTGTCGGGTGCCCGCTCCAGCAGACAGACTGCTTTTAAAGGTACGGAAAGGTTATTGCCGCGGCGGTGCTTGCCGTTGTAGGGGGTGCCAAAGACGGTGACACCGCTGTCGGATACTTTCAGAAGCGGTTTGTCATCATTGACCATGACGGCACGCTTCCCAAGATAGCGGCACCACAGTTTTGTATGGGTCGATTTTCCCGTACCGCTGGGTGCGGTGAACAGATACCCCTCCCCGTCCACAGCCACCACAGAGCCATGAAACAGGAACGTGTCATAATCGGGCATGATTTCGGCAATCTTCCGATAGACGGCCAGCTCCTCCAGATAATCATCTGAAAAGAGATGCCTTTGGGTTTCTTCGGAGCGTTCCCGTTCCCATGCAATGTCTGTGGCAGAGGTCTGCACGGTAAAGTCTGCCTCTGCGTCAGTGAGATAGTCCCTGCAATACTCATGCACGGCAGGATACAAAGAAATGATACGGATATTTTTGTCAGCAATTCGATACGTATGGGTCACATGGCTTCCTCCTGTCATTATAGCATAGCTTGTCGGATTTGTGAAGCAGGAATCTGCCTATTTTGGGGCGGAACGGGACAAGGACTGAAACCACTGTACCACCCAGCAGATGCCATAAATCGCCGGCTGGTGCAGTACATAGAACAGCAGGGCGTGTCTGCCGAGGAATGCCAGCGGTGCAATATGCTTTTTGGCAGTCCACTTAGGGAATTTTTTCTGAGGAATGAGCCGTCCAAAGAAGGCTCCTGCAAAAAACAGGAACATCCATGGCAGCAAGGGAAAATAATCAGAGGACTGGAAGCCTTTTTTTACAAAACCGAATGGAAACAAAAAGTCCGTCGTGTACCATTCCTGCGGAAACTGCCACGAGGTCAGAAACGGAATCCCAAAGGAACCTTCTGCCGTGCGGTACAGAACGGCAAACAGCAGGATATTCAGGGTCAGGCCTAACCAAAGAGGAATGATTTTCAAATATTTCTCAATGAGTCCGTACAGAATCATGCATACCGCCAGCATATGCAGGACACCAAACGTGATGATGAATTTGGGATCAAAAAGGTAAGTGACCAGTGTCACAAGCAGTGCAATGATTCCCAGCTTGACGCCTCTTTCGAGATTGGATTTGGACAGGTTGCAGGCCATGCCGGAAATGAAGATGAACAGCCCTGCAAAATACGGCTCGGCAGGCATGAAAAAATCAAGCAGTGTATTGCCCCACTCCCATTTGAAAATCGTGCCGATAGTGAAGAATGCATGGTAAAATATCATGCATAACACCGCAAATCCCCGCAGTTCGTCCAGAAGATGGATCCGCATTTTTTTCTTTTTGGCTTCGTCCGCCATGTTGACCCCTCCAAAATCAAAATTACACATTGCGTTATGGCTTTGGTATGTGTTATAATAGCTTCAGGATTCATTATAGCAGTAATTGGCCAAAGAATCAAGAAAAACAGGTGAGGTTTTGTTAGAATGGACGAATTGACGATTGGAAAAGAATGCACGATATTATTCCGTGTGGAGGAGCCGCAGACAGCACTTGCTATGGGCAGCGGCACTTTGCCGGTATTGGCTACCCCTGCTGTGGCAGCAGGAATGGAACAGGCTGCCTGTCAGTTGTTGCAGCCGTATCTGGAGGAGGGCATTACTACGGTCGGCACCATGCTGTCCCTTTCCCATGTGAGTGCCAGTCCCGTCGGAGCAGACATCTCTGCCAAAGCCGTGCTGACAGGCATGGACGGCAGAAAGTACAGCTTTGCTCTTGCTGCCTATGACAATGCCGGACTCATTGCAGAAGGGAAACATGAACGTTTTGCCGTAAAGGCGGATTCTTTTGTCAGAAAAACCGAAAATAAACTGAAAGGGCGGTAAGAAAATGAACAGGACGGAAAAAGCAGTCGCACTGAAAAAAACCAACAACTGCTGTCAGGCAGTTTTACTGGCATTTGCGGACAAACTGCCACTGGACGAAACTATGCTTCGTCAGATAGGTTCGGGCTTCGGTTCGGGCATGGGGTGCATGGAGGCAACGTGCGGTGCCTTATGCGGTGCAGTCATGGCGGCAGGCTTCCTGAATACGACCGGCAGACCTACCGCCATGCTGTCAAGACAGATCTTACAGGATTTCCGTACAAGGTGCGGTGCCACCATCTGCGGCGATCTGAAAGGCGTGGGAACAGCAAAGGTACTTTGCAGTTGTGACGACTGCGTGAAAAATGCCGTTTTGGCACTGATGTGTGCCATCGGCATGGAGGAATAGCCATGCCGGAACTGTCCTCCTTCAACCTGCCCACGGTTGCACTCATTATTGCGGTCATCGGTGTATTGATTTTAGCGGTCATACTGGTCTGGTACCTTGTTATGCGATCTACTTTCAAGACAGGGGTGTATGCCAAAATCATCGACACCGCCAGACGTCCCGTGCAGGAGAAAAAAAAGAAAAAAGAACTGACTCCCCAGGAACAGATTGCTATCCTGAAAAAAGGCGACCCCCTGGAACAGGTTACCTATCAGTACTCCCCTATCTATGAGTATGAGTACCGTGACAAGAATTTCCGCACCCCCAGCGGTTTTTATACCCTTAAACAGAATATGTTCAAGCTCAACACGGTGAAAAAAATCTATATTGACCCGTATCATCCTGAAAAACTGCTGGATTTCCGCTTCTACCGTGCTAACCTGCTGAGAGCAGGCATCATGGGAATGATGCTGATTGCCATTGCCGTCATACTCATACTCTTTTCCTAACAAAAACAAGAGACAGAAATTTTGCTATTTCTGTCTCTTGCTTTATGAATTGATAGTAAACGCCTGTATGGATACGGATTTCAAACGATTTTCTTAGTCCTCGCTGTCATCTTCCGGCATATCCCAATTGTGGTAGACATTC
>ONUD01000247.1 GCA_900320925.1 uncultured Eubacteriales bacterium | reverse complement strand
TCGGTTTCAATCAAGTCCGTTCATCCTCCCCTATCCACTTTTCATTACTCTCTCGTGCGACAGCTTAGTTATAATAACACACCATTCTTCTTTTGTCAACACCTTTTTTTAAATTTTTTCTCAACTCTACAAATTGTATTTTTCATGCAATTTTGCCCGCCAAATTTTCAATTAGCGTATACATTTTGTAAAGAAACGCCTTTTCCTATCCGAAAAAGCCTTTCATCAAAATCTGTGACATATTTTTGACCGCCGTAATCATAGACGTGGCATTTACGAGATTTCAAGACCCTTTCAGGATTGCCCCGCAAGTCAGGAGTCATCATGGTTTCCCCTCTGCATTCCACTTTCAGGATATAAGTTTTCGGGTGGACAACACTCTTCCTGCCGTTGTGAATATAGGTATGTCTTTTGGTAATGTAACCGACGATTTCACCGTCATAACATATTCCCTTTTGCATGACTTCTTTTCTGTATTTCCTGTCACCGTCCAAAGCCATACAAACCATACTGATCAGCCAAAAAATAGCAGGGAATATTCCCATGCCGCCCCTTTCGCACAGCCATATCCTGAAACCGAATCTTTCCATGTAATACGGATACTGTGCAATCATCACTACGAGCCAGAGTACCGTCAATATCACGGCAAATAAATTGATATGTACATAAGATGTTTCTGTTGTATAGCGGTATCGAAATAATTGTTTCATCTTCGTCAATGCTCGTCATGATTTGGCAGCAGCTTTTCAATTTCAGCCGCAAATTTTTCAGGATATTCGTCAATCAGCAAATGGGTACTGTCAGGGAATGCTACCGCATGAAACGGGGCAGAAATATGCTCCTCATACCATTTTGCCAGCTCAGGCGAAAAAAGAGAGCCTGGCACTGCATAAAAATAGGTACAGGGAACGGTAATTTGCTTCATGACATCACGATAGTCCTGTGATTTCATCGACAAAGACAGGCTTTTCAAAACATTCTCGTCACAAAACATCAGTCTTTTTTTAAGGATATAATTCAGGACAAAGGCAGGCAGTTTTTCAATGCTTGGTTTTGCCCCGACAGCAAATGACCTGTATTGTGAAAGAAAGTCCTTTTTGTCAGAAACCAGCATATCTTCCTTTGTAAATTTGCCCTTGTAAAGACCAAGGTGCCAGTTTTCATCATTGAGCTGTTTGGGTGTCATGTCGCAAAGCACAATCTGTCGGAGAGCGGCACAGCCATACCGTTTGATATATGCCATGGCAACGCCTGCTCCCATCGACCACCCCACAAGTGTAATATCCGTCAGGGAAAGTGTCACAATCAGTTCATGGAGATCCCCTGCCAGTGCATTCATATCGGGATGTCCGGAATTGGCCTCTCTGCTTTTGCCGTGTCCCCTGTGGTCATAGGTAATGCACCGTGCCTTGCTTTTAAGAAGCTCCACCGGCTGGTCATAGACGGAACGATTGCTTGTCCAGCCGTGCATCATAACGACAGCCGCACCTTCTCCGACATCCTCGTAATAAAGTTTCATGCCGCTTTTTAACGTTAAATAACTCATGATACCATCCTCACTATTTACAATGTGATTTGTATTATAGCATACGGCGGAACAAAACACAAGAGGCGAGAATCTGTTGAACTGCTATTGAAAATCCTATCGGAAGTAGTGTATAATAGCAGAGAAAAGGACGTGATACCATTGAAAAAAGCACTTGCTTTGTTGTTAGCTGTCGTTGTGATGATTCTATCACTGCCATCTGTACCTGCACAGGCATTGTCAAAAGTCAGTCTTTCTAAACTGATGGAAATGTTTCCCGACGGAAAATACTGGAACCATATGGGAATGTATGAAAACAATCCCGATGGCTGGACAGATATCCCCTGTGACCATGTATTAGTAGATTCAGGATTGGGATATGATTATTATGTAGGATTAGGCTCCTGCAACAGTTTTGGCGATGATGTGCAGTGTGTCGGATTTGTGAACCGACTGGTATATGAAGCATACGGCGTGGATACCTATAAAAACTGGAAACAAACGGATCTTGACCATGTCAAACCCGGGGATGTCATCCGCTTCAAATATGATATGCACAGTGTACTGGTCACCTCCGCCGACAAAGACACCATCACCTATGGAGAGTGCAACGGTGATTTCAGCGACTGCCAGATTCGCTGGAACGTACAGGCCACTCGTGAAGAGATTGCCGAATCCCTGACAACCGTATTTTCCGCCCCTGCCGCCCTGAGCATTCCTCTTGCCAATCATTCTTACCTCAGTGATGAAACGCTCCGTGTGGGTGGAACCGTCACCGTGGAATGTTTCGGTCAGGGCGGTGATGAACGGTATACCTATGAAGTTGCCGTCAAGCTCCCTGATGCAAAGGATTACACAGTACTGCTCCCTTACGGCAAGGAATCCCATTTAGAATACACTCCCGAAAAGCCCGGTCAGTATCAGGTGAAAGTCAGTGTCAAAGACACCGCCAAACAGGTTGCTGACAAAGAGCTTTCTTTCACCGTCCAAAAAAAGCTTCCTATCGTAGACTTCAGCGGTCTTGACAGCGGCTTGCAGGATACCCTGCAATTTGCCGAACAGAAGCTCCTTTCAGAGCATATCAGAAAATATCTCATCCGCTGAACATCCTCACGCACCATGCCGCAAACAACATTCCCAGCATATCCGCCGTCAGGGCAGCAGGTACGGTACAGCGTGTATTCTTGAGTCCCACCGAACCAAAATATACCGTAATGGCATAAAATGTCGTTTCCGTAGAACCTGCCATGACGGAAGCAGTCTGCCCGATCAGACTGTCTGCACCGTACCGTTCCAGAATAGAATGCAGCATGGCAAAAGAGCCGCTGCCTGTCACCGGACGCATGAGTCCCAGCGGAAGCACCTGTGCAGGAATCCCGACTGCCGTGCAGACAGGCTGCAAAAATGCTGTGAGTACCTCAAAGAATCCCGATGCTTCCAGCATGGAAACCGCTGTCACCAGACCTATGAGCGATGGGGCAATGGACAGCAATGAAAAAATCCCCTCTTTCGCCCCCTCCGTAAAGGCGGCAAACACATCCGTCTTGCGTATGATCCCGTACAGCACTGTCAGCACAATGACGGACGGTACCACATAAATGCCTATTTGATTCATGCTCCCACCCTCATCATGAGCTTTGCCAGCAAAATCCCCGCAGCCAGTGTCAGAACCGATGTCATCCATATATACGGAAGTACGGCATACGGCTGTACACTGCCCGCCGCCTGCCGCAGGGCAGCAATGGTGGTAGGAATGATTTGCAGGGAGGCCGTGTTCAGCACCACGAACATGACCATACTGTTATTCGGGGCAGCTTTCAGGCGATTGGTCTTTTGCATTTCCCGCATGGCAGCCAGTCCCAATGGCGTGGCTGCATTGCCCAGTCCCAGCAGGTTGGCTGTAAGATTGGCACTCACCGCCCGCATGGCAGGACTGTCCCTGTCATAGTCGGGCATGAGCCGTGAAAGAACAGGTGCCATCATCTTGGAAACAACGGTTGTCAACCCTGCCTTGTCGGCTATCTTCATCACCCCTGTCCAAAGACACATCACCCCTGCCATGGCAATCACCAACTGCACTGCCTTATCCGCACCGTCCAGCACCGATTGCGACAATGTTTCCATACGCCCCGTCATCCATGCACACAAAAAACTGACTGCCATCATCCCCGCCCAGATATAGCCCAGCATTGTCTCTCTCCTCCCAATGTCACAATTATATCATTTTTATAGGTATCTCTCTTTTCGGCATTTCTGCTAAATGTCGCAATTTGTCGGACTTTGGAGCAATTTGACGCCTCCCCCCTGCAAGGTACAAAAAGCTGTCAGATTCAAAAAAATGCTATCTTTTTCGATAGAATCCCTTGACATTTCGCTCAACTAACAGTATGATAGAGATAGAAGCTATATCACTTGCAAAATATAAAATGGAGGTGTCTCTTATGAGAGCAGTAGGTTGTGTCAGACAAATCGACAAATTAGGCAGGCTTGTATTGCCGTCCGGCATCAGAAAATCCCTGAATATCCAGGATGGTGTGGATTTTGTGGAATTTTTCGTTGACGACGACAGCGTGATTATCAAAAAATATCGTCCTGCGTGCATATTCTGCAACTCCGAAGAAAACCTGATTGGTTACAAGGGACAGCCTGTATGCAGCAGTTGCATGGAAGAACTGAAACAATGACCCCGTAATGCTTTCATACGGTTCCTACCGTGTGGAAGCATTTTTTCACGACCCTCTTGCAAAAAACGGTGCAATGGTTTATGATGGATTCACCAACAAAGAAATGAGGCACTGCTATGAATGTAAAAGAACTGTTTGCCGCCCATCCCACCGTGACCGCAGACGGTGCCATGGGTACCTACTTCTCACAGCTGACCGGACAGCCTGTCGGACAGTGTGAAAAAGCCAATCTCACCGCCCCTGAAACCATTCGCCGTATCCATCAGGAATACCTGCGGGCAGGAGCAAGACTCCTGCGTACCAATACCTTTTCCGCCAACCGTTTTGCCCTGCACACCGACCGTCATACATTGGAAGCCATTTTGACAGCAGGCTATCGCATTGCCAAGCAGTGTGCCAAGGACAATGCCGTTGTCTGTGCGGATGTCAGTGCCATCTATGACAGCTCCCTGAGCAGTCAGGACATACGGGATGAGTACCGCTTTATCATTGATACTTTCCTGCAATGCGGTGCCGAAACCTTTATTTTTGAAACCCTCCCCGACTTCAAGACCGTTCTGCCTGCCGTCAGGTATTTGCTGTCCGTATCTCCGGAAGCGGAAGTGATCGTGTCCTTTACCCTCCTGCCTGACGGGCATACCCGTTCGGGTACTTCTGTTGCTTCCCTGCTCGACAGTCTTCTGCCATACCGCCATCTTCTGACCATGGTCGGCTTCAACTGCGGCTGCGGTGCAGGACAGCTTCTTGCCCATGCGGCTCCCTTCTTCTCTTATATTCACGAAAATACCGATTTATACACCATCATCATGCCCAATGCCGGATACCCTTCTATCGAAAACGGCAGAACCGTGTTCCAGTCCAGTCCTGCCTATTTTGCACAGCAGACCGCACGGTTCTTACCCTGCGGTGTGTCGGCACTGGGCGGCTGCTGCGGCACAACGCCGGAATCCATCCGCCTGCTGAATCAAGGTATTGCTGCTCCCGACCGTGCCGCTGTCCCACAGGACGGCCTGTCGGTTACGGCTAAACCGCAAAAACACTCCCCCTCCCCCTTCCGAAAAGACAAATTCCTGTTGGCGGCAGAACTTGACCCGCCCAACACCTCCGACCTTTCCAAAATCCTGTCAGCGGCAAAGCTTCTGAAACAGGCCGGCATTGATGTTATCACCGTATCGGACTCCCCTCTCGGACACGCCAAAATGGATCCTGCCATCTGTTCGGCAAGGATCATGCGGGAAATCGGCATAGAGGTTCTTCCGCACCTGTGCTGCCGTGACAGGAACATCAATGCCCT
>ONUD01000248.1 GCA_900320925.1 uncultured Eubacteriales bacterium | reverse complement strand
GATAACCGCCAAAAGGCTCTGATTATCTCTTTGAGAACTGCGGTGCACGACGGGCAGCTTTGAGACCGTACTTCTTTCTTTCCTTCATACGAGGGTCACGTGTCAGGAAGCCTGCTTTTTTCAGCTTCGGACGGAGGTTTTCGCTGTCATACTGGAGCAATGCACGGGAGATACCGTGACGAATTGCACCTGCCTGACCTGTCACGCCGCCGCCTGCTACACGGCAGACCACATCAAACTGACCTTCTGTATTGGTCAGTACGAGAGGCTGACGAACGATGAGCTTGAGTGTTTCAAGACCGAAATAATCATCCATATCTCTGTCATTGATGATCACCTTGCCTGTACCTTTGTAGAGTCTTACTCTGGCAACAGAGCTTTTTCTTCTTCCTGTACCGTAAAAATAAGGTGTTTTATTGTATACAACCATACTTCATTGCCTCCTCTCTGATTAGTTCAAAACAATCGGCTGCTGAGCCTGATGTTTATGTTCACTGCCCTTGTAGACATGAAGTCTGGTAAGAGCCTTTCTGCCGATGGTGTTATCCGGAATCATGCCCTTGACAGCAAGTTCCACTGCCATTTCAGGCTTATTTTCCATCAAGTTGTCATATCTGACGGACTTCATGTGACCGATATAGCCTGTGTGATGATAATAGAACTTTTGTTCTGCCTTTTTGCCTGTCAGAACAGCCTTTTCAGCATTGATTACGATTACGAAATCACCGCAGTCCACATGAGGAGTAAAGGTAGGTTTGTTTTTACCTCTCAAGAGATCTGCCACTTCAACTGCCAGACGACCAAGCGGTTTGCCTGCTGCATCGACAACATACCACTTGCGTTCAACTTCGCCTGCTTTCGCCATATAAGTTGACATAGCCAAATTTCCTCCCTGATATATCCAAAATTTTCTGTTTTGCGTATGCCGACAGCATACCTCAAGTCACGACTATGATAATACCACAGTTTTTTTGGCAAGTCAAGCGTTTTTTGCAAATTTTTAATTTAGCTTTCCAACATCTCTTGAATTTGCCCTTATTTTCTTGAATACTCGTAAATTCTCTCTTTTGATTTTTACTTTGCGAATGGAGCAGAGGCGGACAACAAAAAGGCAGGAAAACAAATTTACAATAAAAATTTATTGTATTGCAATAAATTTTTATTGACAAATCGGATTAGAGGGTGTATAATGCAGTCAGTGAATCAATGGGAGGTAATTGATATGAAACAAAAATCGTTGGCAAGATGGCTGAAAGGCATCATTCTCGGAATGGGTAGTGTGGTTTCATTGTGTATGTCCGGAGTTGTGATATTTGGCAGAGATATTGTACAGCAATATCCCGAATATGAGCAGTCTTATCATGTATGGTGTATTTTTCTGTGGCTTGTATTCGTTCCTTGTCTCTATATGCTTCGGTTCAGCTGGAAAATAGCCGTCAATATTGGCAAAGATAATTCTTTTTGCAAACAAAATGCTGTTTTGATGAAAAGGATCTCTTCTCTTGCGGCAATTGACAGTGCCTTTCTGTTTATCGGCAGTATGGGATTCTGGCTGGCAGGATTCAGCCACCCTTCCATTGTACTGGCGACATTCGTGATGGTATTCATGGGGGTAGCGGTTTCGGTTGCGGCGGCAGCTTTGTCGCATCTGATTCTGAAAGCGGCCGAAATGAAAGAAGAAAATGACCTTACCATATGAAGGAGTACAGCCATGGAGGACAGAATTATTATCAATATAGATGTCATGCTTGCCAAAAGGAAAATGAGCGTGACGGAACTATCCGAAAGGGTCGGCATTACTCTCGCCAACATTTCTGTACTGAAAAACGGCAAGGCAAAGGCTCTCAAACTCTCTACGCTGACAAGGCTGTGTGCGGCACTGGACTGTCAGCCGGGGGATATCCTGGAGTTTCAAAAGGGCGATGAATAAATGCATTGGTTGAAAGATACAATTGACATGATTTTTGGGTATGTATTGATGTATCTGCCTGAATGGTCAATTTTGGCAGTCCTACTGGTTGTGTCAAAAATATGGACTAAAAAACACCCAGTTACAGCGGTTTTTGACGGAGGGAGCGTGGCGGCAATGTTGTGACTGCATGAAATCAATTGTATCGGGAAAGTTATTTTCAGATTGGCTCATTGATAGCGTTAGAGGGCAAAGTATGACGAATACAGAAAGCTTTTTTGAAGAAATCGTGTTTTTCTGTGCTATCACGGCACGGTTTTGGCTGCCGATTGTGATGCTGCTTGTCGGCAAAAAAATCATTTTGAAAATCAAAAGCCATAAAATCAAGTTGGTTTTGATGATTGGGTATTCTTTGCTGTGTGCAGGATTGTTTCTTTGGTGGGTGAGGGATTTATAATGAAAGAAAAAGTAAAATGGTTGTTAGCAGTGGCACTGGTTTGTTTGGCAGGGTGTGGAGCGGCTGATGGTGAAAACTATCAGAATGCCGATGCCAGTACCAAGCATACATTGCTCCAATATGTATCTCAAAAGACAGAAGTGGATGTAACACAGGGAGATATATCCTTTGGATTTGACAGTCACGGCGGATTTCATGGTGACGGAACATTATATCTGGAAATCAAAATGCCGGATTCCTTTGAGGAACGCCTGAACCATGCTTCGTTATGGAGTGAGCTTCCTCTGACGGAAAAGATAGCAGCTGCCTGTCATATGGAGATAGACAAGCATCATGGAAAAGACAATGAAACAATCATACCTGAAGTAGAAAACGGCTTCTGGTATTATCTTGACAGAAGTCCTGATATATCGGTTGAACTTCCTTTGAATTATACCATTGCTGTCTATGATTCCAATACAGATGTCCTATATTATTGTGATGTGGATATGTAAATGGTATAAAT
>ONUD01000249.1 GCA_900320925.1 uncultured Eubacteriales bacterium | reverse complement strand
TGCTGACCCTCTCTGACAACGGCAAACTGGGAATACAAATACCCATACTTTGTCTTGTCACGGAAACGCAGGTCGGCAATATCGGGATCACTTTCCTGCAATATTGCCAGATAGGTCTGCCAGACCAGCGGTGACGGCACGGCATGACAGACAATATCTGCGGTCACCAGATAGGGAGAATCCTTTCCCAGATAATGCAAAAGCCCCTCAATCTGGCAGGGTGTCCCGCTGAACAGAACATATCTTTTTTGCGAGAGAAAGGCTTGTACTTGACGATAGGCATTGCCAATACGGCTCTGAACATACTTGCTGTTGCGGAAGATACGCAGTTCTTCGGCACGTTCCACATATGTATGCCTGACAGAGAAATCTCCGTCATAGGCGGCACCAAATACCACTCCGCCCTGCTCCAGAACAACTTGTGCCAATCCGCTGAATGCACCGCCGGAAGCACTTTCTTTTAGAATCGCTTTGTCTTTATGCTGTACCAGAAAAGCCTGCTGTTGTGCAGGCTTTTCCTGTTCCTGACGGCTCACAGGGCAGACCTCCCTACATCTGCCGCATCGGACACAGCGGGCATTATCCACTTTGGGATATAAAAATCCCTGTTCATCGGACTGCATCACAATGGCATGGGTCGGACAAATCTGTTCGCACGCACCACAGCCGCAACACTCTTCTTTTTTCGCTGAAGGTATCATCATTTTTTCTCACCGTAAGAACCAAAATCCAATTGTTGAAAGCCATGGGTACGCCTTTGTGCCACGGGAGGCAGTACCATATAATCCCCGTAATAAAGCGTCAGAAACGAATCATATTCTTTGGAAATCCAATAGCGTCTGTCCTCGAACGGCACTTCTATCTGTTCTTCCATGAATTTTTTCGGCACGGTTTCCTTGTCATAGCCGTAATAGCCGCTCATATTGGACACATACGCCCCTGACTGATACTTCTGCATATTGTCATTCAGCTTTCTGACAAGAGTCCGCTGACTGACAAATAAATTCATGAAGTCCAGCGTTTTGAATACTGCCTGTTTTTTGAATGACAGTCCCCTGACGCTTTTTCGTGTAAACTTCCTGTCAAGCATTTTGATCAGCAGATAATTCTTTCGTTTCTGCCTTGTCCGCTGACGGGAATCATCGGGAATCGGGTCAAACGGAAAAATGTCTACAAAAATGCCTTTTCGGTGCTTTGTTTTTTCATGCCCGTACTGCACCAGATAGGTGTCTTTCAGCAGGATTTTGGCAAAGCCGTATACATAATGTTCATCTGTTGCATTGGTCTGCAAGTCAAACGATTCTCCCAACTGTGTCCGACACACTTCCAGAAAGCGGTCATACTCCGAACGGAGCATACCAATGTCCATATCATCGTCCCACGGAATAAAGCCCTTATGCCTGACTGCTCCCAGCATACTGCCGCCAATGAGGGAATAACGGATATGATTGCGGCGGCAAAGCCTGTCCACCTCGTCTGTAATCAGTAATAATGCCTGATGAAGCTGATGAAGTTCCTTGTCCTCCATTGTCATTTCCTCCGTTGATAGCATTTCAGCAGGGTATACATGAGCCTGTACTGTTTTTTCCAGAACAGAAGCGTATAGATTCCCCACTTGCCCCTGTGCAGAAGCTCCCGACAGGAAACAGACAGGTCACTGACGGTTTTCCTGCTGTCCTGAAGATATTGCCTGACAACAGCAAAGTTCTCTTTCCTGCCGATAAAATAGCTGAGGGAGGGATAGAGAAATCCTTTCATCAGGTTCAGCAGATACAGCTCTGCATGGTCTTTTCTATCAATGCCCAGCAGGGAAAGACTGTCATGCAGACTGTCCCGCAGTCTTGCAAACCTTGCCAAGCGTCCGTCATCGGCTTTGGTAGAGGTACTGTATCCGACACGGATATAATGGTTGTAGTACACCTTTTCACGCAGGACAAGCACCTCTGCCCGTGCAAAACAGGCATTACAGAATGCCACATCTTCCCCGCCCTTTTTGTAATACAGGTCAAAGCAAAGCTGATGACTTTCCAGAAATGCCCGTCGGAACAGTCCGTCCCATACACAGGTCATGGCTCCGTCAAATGCCAGTTGCAGGAAGTTGTCTTGCATGTCCTGTTTCAGGAAAGTCTTGTCGGGAAAGGCACGGACATTGGTTTTTACCACCGTATCCCCACGAAGGAGCATGGCTTTTCTGCCAAATTTCACGATGTCGGCATTGGCACGTTTGGCGGCTTCATAGTTGTCACGCAAAAAGCCCGGCTCTACCATGTCATCATGGTCAGAGAAAGCAATATATTCTCCCCTTGCTTGTTCCAGACCGAAATTGCGGGAATGACAGATACCGCCGTTGGCTTTATGGTACACTCTGACACGGCTGTCCTGCTGTGCCAGGCTGTCACAGATGGCGGCACTCCCGTCTGTCGAGCCGTCATCAATCAGCAAAAGCTCAAACGAATCAAAATCCTGTGACAGGATACTGTCCGCACACTGCCTGAGATATTTTTCACTGTTATAGACAGGCATAATGACACTGATTTTCATATCCTTCCCCCGTTCATGATT
>ONUD01000250.1 GCA_900320925.1 uncultured Eubacteriales bacterium | reverse complement strand
ATGTGTTCCGCCGTATCGACAGTGATACCAAAACCTATTGTGAGGAAACGATGCAGGCGGATTCCTCTTTGGGGGAGGGCTGGTATACGGTGACGGTCAGTGATGTGGGCAGTCTTGACGGCATGTATGTGCAGTTCAGCAATGCCGATACCGAATATCCTGTTCACGGAGAGGTCTGGATCAGCAGCGGCAGTGCCGCATACAGCGGAGAAGTCAATGTAATCCATATGCAGGCAGACGGCTCGGTGCTGTCCTGCGAGAAGATGACGGGCAGAATCGGCAGTGACTATACCGCCGTAGAAAAAGCCTTTGACGGTCTGGTGCTGACCGCCCAAACTGCCAACGTGCAGGGAGAGTATGGCGAAACACCCGCTTATGTCATTTTCAGCTATGACGTTCCCAAGGCTCCTGAACGACGGAGCAATCCTGCATTGATCCTGACACTGACCTCCGTGCTGACCCTCAGTGCCGCAGGCATCCTGTATTTCCTTTACCGCAGACATCAAAAGAGAACCATGCATTAAATCACCCGTTGCCGTGCAGTCCTGCACGGCAATTTGTTGTATGCGTTTGCCTGAGGCTGATTGCCGGAATTATTCCGTGTGTATGAATCAGGGAAATCAATTTTGAAACTATCTATGAGCAAATTTGCAAATGTGTTGTGAAAATGCACCAATTCATTTTCCCGATGAAAGATATGACAATGGATACTGCATTGCCAAACATCGGGCAAACGTCCCCGTTGATATATGATTCTTTATTAGAAATTTGATTTTCATGCTGTATGGACAAGGGTCTATTGACAAAATGAAACAGTAATAGTAAAATATGAATAAAGAGTTGAAGAAGAGAGGGAAGAAAATTGTCCAAAAAACAGATAGGGAAGCTGCTGCTTTTGAATACTGCCATTATTGCGGTCAATGTCATCCTTTTTTCAAGAGGATTGGTAGGACTGACTTTCAGTGACGGAATCCTGCGGACAGCATTAGGCGTGACGGATATTGTGATGAGTGCGGTGGCATTCTTCTGGGGCAATGGCTCCATCCTGCTCAGCAGCCGCACACCAAAGCTGTATGCGGGAAATGAATTGAACAATGAAAAGGATTATGTGTCCGCACTGGAGGAACGCCGTGATAAAAAGGTGTTCCTCAAAGATATCAACGCCATGACAGAACTCATCGGACGCCTGCGTGCCAGAAATGAGTCACTGGATTCTATTCTTTCACAGCGTTTTATGCCGCAGGAAATGACGGCAGTCCGTTTCCGCAGTGTCATTGATTCGGTCAATGCTGCGTTCTATGACAATGTGAAACAAATGCTGAACCGTATTACCCTGTTCGATGAAAAGGATTATACTGTCCTGCTCTACCGGCTCCAGTATTCTAAAAATACGCTCTCGCAGGAGGAGTCACAAAATACGTATGAACGGCTTACTATATACAAGGAACATCTGGATCATGTGAAGCAGCTGATAGAAATGAATGAGGGCATGATTGTGAAACTGGACAGGCTGCTGCTGGAACTGTCAAAGCTGGATGACCTCCACGAGGGCAATATTGAAAATATGGCGGCTATTCAGGAGATTAATGACCTTATCGAGCAGACAAAGTACTATCAGCACTGAAAGGGTGATCGTTGTGAAGAGTCAGACAAGAAATATTATTATCTTTGTGGTGATTGCACTGGTTGTCTTTGGCGGTGTGGTGCTGGGGCTGACACTGACAAAGGATATGGGAATGTCCGAGGAGGAGATTACCAAGGAGGATGCACAGCAGAGAATGCAGACTTTGATGAAAGGGATTGCCGTTTCACAGGTGACACCCAGAAAGGCGGCTGTCAGTGATGATGATGTCCTTTCGGAAGAACAGGAACTGCCGGATATTGCTTCTTATCCGCTGACCGTGGAGGGGCAGGGGGAAATCAATATTGAAATCTTTTCTTCCCCCGAAAAGGCAGGAGAAGATACCGATGGCTGGCTCAATGAGGTGGCAGAACGCTTTAACAGGGACGGCATTACGGTCAACGGCAAAAGTGCTTCCGTGTCGATACGCTCCGTGTCATCAGGTCTGGCAGTGGACTATATTTCTTCGGGCAAGTATCTCCCCGATGCCATTACCCCCTCCAATGAATTCTGGGGCAAAATGCTGGAAGCTAAAAAAGTTAAGGTCACTCTCAAAGAAAAAAAGCTTGCCGGCAATACCGCCGGTGTCCTGCTCTCTCAAAGTAAATACAACGAAATACTGGAAAAATACGGCTCTGTCAATATGAAGGTCATCTCCGAGGCAACTGCCAATAATGAAATCGCTATGGGCTATACCAATCCGTTTGTCAGCTCTACGGGGATGAATTTCCTTGTCAGTACCCTGTATTCCTATGATGCAGATAACCTGCTTTCTTCAAAGGCAGTGGACGGCTTTAAGAAATTTCAGGAAAATGTACCGCTGGTTTCTTTCAATACCCTCCAGATGCGGAAATCTGCCGAATCAGGTTCTCTGGATTCCTTTGTAATGGAGTACCAGCTTTACTACAATGACCCGTCTTTGAAAAGCGACTATGTATTCACGCCGTTCGGTGTCAGACATGATAACCCCCTGTATGCTGTGGGCAGTCTTTCCGCCGATAAAAATGCCGTACTGGAACAATTCTGTGCCTACTGCCTGACAGAGGATTCTCAGGCACTTGCCAAACAATACGGCTTTAACCAGAACGAAAATTATCACAGCGAATTGCCTGACAATATCAGCGGTGAAAATCTCCTCAAGGCACAAAAACTCTACAAAGAAAACAAGGACAGCGGCAAAACCATCATGGCAGTCTTTGTGGCAGACATATCAGGAAGTATGTACGGCGAATCCATCAATTCTCTCCAGACTTCCTTGATTAACTCCATGCAGTACATCAATAAAAATAACTACATCGGTCTGGTTTCCTACAACAGCAAGGTCTATATCAATCTTCCCATCGCCAAGTTTGATATCAATCAGCAGGCTCTCTTTAAAGGGGCTGTGCAGGATCTGGATACAAACGGTCAGACAGCTACCTATGATGCCCTTGTTGTGGCACTGGATATGCTCCAAAAGGCCAGTGCAGAGCATCCGGATGCCAAACCCATACTGTTCCTGCTGAGTGACGGCGAGCAAAATAACGGCTGGTCATTGAATGATATTGCCCCTGTCCTGTCGGCTTCCGAGATTCCCGTCTACTCCATCGGCTACAATGCCAACATCGAAGCCCTCAAGCGTGTATCCGAAATCAACGAGGCCGCTACCATCAATGCCAACAGTGACGATATTATCTATCAGCTGAAAAATCTGTTCAATTCCGAAATGTAAGAGGTGCTAATCGGTCAGACAAAACGCTTTCATACCGTGTATCATCTCCGTGAAGATACCGAGCATATCAAGTATACCGATATTATGGAAATCCACATCGTGGAACTTCCCAAGCTTCCGCAGGTCAATGACGGTACAGCACTGTATGACTGGGTGAGGTTTATCAAATCGAGTGATAAGGAGGAGT
>ONUD01000252.1 GCA_900320925.1 uncultured Eubacteriales bacterium | reverse complement strand
TTGCGGAACATGCCCTCTCCCGAACACGGGGCATCAACCAATACCTTGTCAAAAAAGCCCTCCAGCTTCTGACACAGCACATCAGGGTGGCAGGACGATACGACCCCGTTTGCAATGCCCATCCGTTCAAAATTGGACAGCAGAATTTGTACCCGATTGCGGACAATCTCGTTTGACCAAAGTAATCCCGTGTTTTGCAGGCAGGCGGCAATCTGTGCCGACTTTCCGCCGGGGGCGGCACACAAATCCAATACTTTGTCACCCTTTTGTACGTCCAGCAGGGTCACTGCCGACATGGCAGACGGTTCCTGTACATAGAACGCTCCTGCATGGTGCAGGGGCAGTCTGCCGATACCGTCCTCGTTACAGGGAATGTAATACCCGTTACGATAGAACGGTGTCGGCTTCACGTCAAAACGCAACAGTGGAAGCAGAATATCGGCATTGATTTTAAGAGTATTCACAGCAATGCCACGGAACGGTTCGTGTGCCATACATTCCTCGTACCGCTCATAATCCTCTTTCAGCAATTCCTGCATTTCTTCCTTAAATGCCAACGGCAGTTCCAACATCTTTTTCTCTCCAATCTTTGATAATTCATTGCCAATTTTTTGATGACTGCTTGTATGGAATCTTGTCGCCCCTGAAAGGGGAGATGTCAGCTTTGCTGACAGAGGGGTACGTGGCGGCAATGGAGTACCCGCTTTGCAATGCCAAATATCGGACAAACACAGCTCCACTCTCCACACTCATATCATGCATATTTTGTTTCGTGTTTAGCCATACTATCAGCGAAAGGTGGTTATGATATGAGCAAGAACAAGAAAAAGAATCCTGTACCCGAAACACAGCACCCCTCTGACAATCCTCCTGTCGAGCCTGAAAACTGTGAAAAGTTCCAGACGTACTACGAGGACTAAAACGAAAAGGTATATGGCATCAGTTCCTTGAAGGAAAGATACTGATAGTCGTCAAGGCTTCTGACGAGTATCACATCAAAGCTTTCATCACAGAATTCTGCCATGAACTGCCGGCACATTCCACAGGGAAAACAGTAGGAATCCTTTCCTCCGGCAATCGCCATGGCAATGAATTTTCTCTCCCCGTTGGCGGCGGCTTGGGACATGGCAACACGCTCGGCACAAATCCCTACGGGATAAGAGATGTTTTCAATGTTGCAGCCTGTATAGATATGGCCGTCTGCCGTCAGGAGAGCGGCTCCCACTTTGAAATGAGAATAGGGTGCATAGGCGGTCTCCCGTGCGGAGATCGCCTTTTCAATCAGCTCTTTCATACAATAATCGTCCCGTTGGGTGTATCCTTGATGGTGATACCCCTTGCTTTCAGCTCGTCACGGATACGGTCAGCGGCTGCCCAGTCCTTGTTTTTTCTGGCAGTGTTCCGCTGTTCAATGAGTGCCTGCACATCGTCACCGATACGGTCTTTTTCCGTGTAAAGCAGTCCCAGTACATCTGCCAGCTCCTGATACAGTTCCAAGGCAAAAGTGCATAACTCTTTGGAGGGGGCAGTTTTGGCATTGATATGGGCATTGATGTCCCTTGCCAGTTCAAACAGGGCGGTAATGCCGTCAGCCGTGTTGCAGTCATCGTCCATAGCCGTAATGAAATCCGCCTTGTGTGTCAAAAGCTGTTCTTTGATAGCCTGCTCGCCGTCCTTGGCACCCGAGGGGGAATTTTCCATCAGAAACCGCAGGTCATCACGGCAGTTATACAGCCGTTCCAGTGCGGACTGGCACTGTTCAATGATTTCCACAGAGTAGTTGATAGGGCTTCTGTAATGCGAGGAAAGCATCAAATAGCGAATCGGTTCATAGCCGTACTGCTCGGCAACGTCCCGCACGGTAAAGAAATTATTGAGGGATTTGGACATTTTCTTATTGTCCACATTGATATAGCCGTTGTGCATCCAGTAACGGGCAAACGGCACACCGTTGCAGCATTCACTCTGGGCAATTTCATTTTCATGGTGGGGGAATACCAAATCCTGTCCGCCGCAGTGAATGTCGATGGTTTCCCCAAGGTAGCGTTTTGCCATGGCGGAGCATTCAATATGCCAGCCGGGTCTGCCCTTGCCCCACGGGGAGTCCCATGACGGTTCACCGGGCTTTGCCCCTTTCCACAGGGCAAAATCCATGGGATCTTCTTTGGTTTCGCCAATCTGGATTCTTGCCCCTGCTTCCAGATCCTCCAGCGGCTGATGAGAGAGCTTGCCGTATTCTTGAAAACGGTTGGTGCGGAAGTACACGTCACCGTACTCTGTCGCATAGGCATAGCCTTTTTCTTCCAGTGTCTTGACCATGGCAATAATTTGTTCCACGTTTTCCGTGGCACGGGGGTGGACGCTGGCTTCCCTGACATTCAGACCTTTGGCATCTTTTTTGTATTCGGCGATATACTTTTCCGAAACGGTAAGATAATCACTGTTTTCTTCGTTGGCACGGCGGATAATTTTATCGTCAATATCGGTAAAGTTCTGCACAAAGGTCACTTTCCAGCCCCTGTACTCCAAATACCTCCGAAACGTGTCAAAGACGCAGATGGGTCTGGCATTGCCGATATGAATCAGATTATAGACCGTGGGGCCGCAGGCATAAATTTTTACCTCGTTCGGGGTAAGTGTCTGCAACTCCTCTTTTTGTCTGGTCATCGTGTTATAGATTTTCATTTTTTGTCTTCCTTTCCTTCCAGTTTTTTTGTCAGACTGTCGATTTTTGCCTCCAGCTCGCAAAGCTTCTGGGCAACGGGGTCAGTTACATGAATCTGGTCAAGCTCCATACATTTCGGCTTTTCGCCGTTGATACGGACGATTCTGGCAGGGACACCCACAGCCGTAGCATTGTCCGGCACCTCCGTCAGTACGACTGCCCCTGCCGCTATACGGGCATTATTTCCGACCTTGAACGGCCCCAGCACTCTGGCACCGGCTCCTACAAGTACGTTGTTGCCAAGTGTCGGGTGACGCTTGCCTTGATCCTTGCCCGTACCGCCGAGGGTGACATTCTGGTAGATAGTGCAGTTGTCACCGATTTCGGCAGTTTCTCCGATGACAACGCCCATACCGTGGTCGATAAACAAGCCTTTGCCAATCGTAGCACCGGGGTGGATTTCAATACCCGTTTTGTGTCTTGCCCGCTGGGAAATCCATCTGGCAATATACTTCATATTGTGGCGATAGAACCAGTTGGCTTTGCGGTAAGCCCTTACCGCCTTGAACCCCGAATACAGCGTGTACACTTCAAAACGGCTTCTGGCGGCAGGGTCACGCTCCATAATCGAATCCAGTTCCTCTTTCAGCTTCCCAAACACACAATCACCTCTCAATCAATGTACAATGGATAGTTGGTCAAATTCGGCTTTCCTCACGCACAATTATGCATTAAAAAAACCGCACCCCACAAAGTATAGGGGTACAGTCTTGACTGCACGGTTCCACCCGTTATCGGCAAATCATCGGATTTGCCCTCATTCATGCCGGTAACGGCGGCCGCCGTGCAGAGATACTTGATTCCCCCTGCAAGCTCCGAAGTGCATTTCACGGGTCTGCTGACAGTACCTTGCACCATGCGGCACCTCTCTGTGGAAAGCAGGCTCCCGTTACTTCTCTTCATCATGGCTTCTACAACACTATTATACACGATTTTCAAGGCGATGTGAATAGCTTTTTGAAATTTTTTTAGGGGAATTGCATTTTTCTTTTGAGCCACTCCATCAGAAGGGACGTGATAGAGTGGATTTCCGTGTCAGTCAGGCGGCGGTTCATGGGAATGTTGTGGAAGCGGTACAGGCACTTCCGACAACAGCAGGCTGTACCGTTCATAGCGGTGTAGGCAGGGTGTCCCCATTGGCGGACATGGCTGGCGGCGGTATTGGCAAGGGTCTTGCGGACAATTTCCTCTGTTTCATGGAAAAGCTGTCCGGGAGAATGGCGGCGGCAGTATTCTCTGTCTTTTTGGGTAGGGGCAATACTGCCGTAAAAGGGATTTTTGGAAAGCTGTAAGAGGATACTGTTGAAAGGGCTGTCCGCATAACAGGGCAGGGAGGGGGAGTCGGGAGGAAGCTGAGTCAGTGCGGTAAAGTCAATACCGGCTTTTTGGGCTTGGGAGTGGTGGTATTTGCGGGGAATATGGTAGGTCTTGCCGTTTTTGCAGAAATGCTCGCCCGTCTGGTGGAAGGAGAACGACACGTTCCACCGCAGGCATTGTGCTCTGGTGTGGAGAATCCAGTCATAGTCACACAGCCGTGCCTCACTGCCCGATTCGCCCCCGCAGGTCACTCTTTCAATACTGCCGCCTGCAAGGTAGGATTCTATTTCGATTGGCTCCAGCATGGGTTCATGAATGATTTCACGGTGCCGCAGGGGAAGGGACAGCAAAAGGGGGATTCTTTGGTCAGTCATTTGCTGATTTTCGCAGGTGCAGATCACCGTCACGTTGTCATAGCCCTCGCCCCAATCCGCAGGCAGGCATTGTGCCATGCGGTGGATACGCTTGGTAATGATTTTGAAAGATATATCAGAGCGTTGTGCCATCATTGCCCATATTTCCTCACGCCACGGGTCAGCTTCCTCGATAAAAAAGTCGGAGGTCAGGCAGACATAAACAGGACTGTCTGAGGGTTGCAGTTTGTATTCGCCAAAGCGGTTTTGGTGTAGCGGATAGTCAAATGCCTTGGTTTTTTCGACAATACGGCTGTCCCTGCCAATCATGGCGTCCATGCGGTAGACATAGCAGTTGCGGCAGCCTGTACTGATTCTTTTACAGCCGTGCCACGGATTCCAGACGGATTCCATTTTCTCACTCCCGTATACACGAAAGCCTGTACCGAATGATACAGGCTTTGAGATAGTTATTTTTTGGTACTTTTTTTAGCGGGCTTTTTTTCTTTTGTGGTTTCTGTTTCTTTGGGGTCGGGTCTGGGGTCTTCCTTGACCTCAAAGATGGCGGCACCGAATGGCGGCAGGGTAATGACTGCCGAATGGTACCACTGGTTATGGCAGATGGGTTCAGACTTGATTGGTTTGGGATTCACGGCACCGCTTCCGCCGTAGGCTTCACTGTCACTGTTGAGAACCTCTGTAATGGTGCAGGGGTAGTGCATACCGATACGGTAGTTGTCCCGTCTGACGGGGGACATATTCAGCACGATGGCATATTTCTGCTTGTCGGAGATACGATAATAGGCATACATATTTTCATCGGCATTGTCCGCATCAATCCACATGAAGCCGTCCGAATCATAGTCTTTTTCATAGAAAGCGGGGTTTTTGGTAATCAGACCGCACAGGTCACGGAAATACTGATGGAATTTCTGGTGCATGGGGTACTCGTCCAGCAGGAACCAGTCCATTTCCCTTGTTTCGTCCCATTCACGGAACATTCCCAGTTCATTGCCCATGAAGTTGAGTTTTTTGCCGGGGTGGGTCATCATGTAGGCATACAGGGTACGAGCCTGTGCAAATTTGTTTTCATAGTCACCGCCGAACATTTTCTGCACGATGGTTGCCTTGCCGTGTACGACTTCATCGTGTGACAGCGGAAGGATAAATCTTTCAAAGTAGAAGTAGGCCATTGACCAGTTAATCTGGTTGTGACTGCCCCTTCTCCAGAGAGGGTCAATCTTGAAATACTTGAGGGTATCGTTCATCCAGCCCATATCCCACTTGTAGTCAAAGCCCAGACCGCCCTCTTCCACGGGTTTGGTGACACCCGGATAATCCGAGGAGTCCTCTGCAATCAGCACGATATTGTGGAAGTTCTCGTTCAGTTTGCGGTTCATATTCTTGAAGAAGTCCACCGAACGGTCATTGACACCTCTGTTTTTGTCACCCATCCAGTAAATGCCGTTGTTGATGGCATCCATTCTGATACCGTCAAAATGATAGGTATCCAGCCAGAACGCTGCACAGGAT
>ONUD01000253.1 GCA_900320925.1 uncultured Eubacteriales bacterium | reverse complement strand
CGGTTGCTTCAATTTTCGGTATCAAACCGATACGGGGCTTGTCAGGGTCAGGAAGCTGTGGAAAGTCGTAGGCAGGAAAATCATTGCCCTCTACAATGATAGGGCCGTTCGGTGTCAAGCACACATCCCACCCTACATAGCCGAAATGATCCACTACCATAGCCGCTTTTTTCACCAGTTCCTTGACTTCCTCCATGTAGGGAAGCTTGTAACCCACAAATGGGATTCCCGTGGCAGGGTGGGCATCATAGTTGATCAGGGCAGAGGTATGTCCCTGTCCGACAATTTCCCCCTTGTCAAGGTCAAAGTGGCAGGCAAGACCCCCGTTTTCGAGATTATCCACAAACTTGCCGCCGTTGCCCATCTTGAACACGGCATACAGGATATTCGGTTTGCCGTCATAGACCAGTGTCACGATACGCAGACAGTTGATGGAATCGGGATAGATTCTTGCCGCATCGGGGTGCTGGGTAATCACCTCTTCAATGACACCAAAGTGTTTTTCAGGCTGTCGGATATAGTCATACAGGGCTTTGGTATCGGCAAAATCCGCCACTTTGATTTTTTCAATGCCCTTGCCGCTCTCACCGATATTCGGCTTGGCAAAGAAATAGTCCTTGCCCTGCACGAATGTTTCAAACTGCTCATAGCCGATGTCTGCCAAGTCAATGACCTCTCTGCCGAGGAAGTCCTTGAAACGCTTGTCAAAGACATTCTTTTCATTGAAGATATACCGCAGTTCCCGTTTGTTCAGGTGAGAAATGAGGTATTTGTTTTTCATTCTTGTCAGATAGGTTTTGCGTTCCTCTTTGTTCATATTGTAGAATTCAAAGATGATATAATCATAGTAGCCTGCACCGTATTTCAGACCGCAGCCAATCATATCAAAAAAGGTTTTGACCTTGCCCTGTCCCGATTTTTCATGGACAGTGTTAATGGCACTTTTCATTTTACTGAACCTGACACCTGTCAGAATCCTTGCAAAATATCCTACATTCATTTTAACCTCTTCAATTCCTCTGTCACAGATTTTTTGATGATTTCCAACCCCTGCAAAAGCGTTTCCTCTTCGATGACCAGCGGCGGCATGAGCTTGACAACAGAATTTTTCCTGCCTGCCCCCTCAATGATCAGACCGTTCTCAAAACACCTTTCAATCACCTTGTCAGCCAGTCCCTTGACAGGGATGTTTTCAAATTCAATGCCCCAGATCAGTCCAATGCCACGCATTTCCAGACGTTCGTCCAGCGGCAGGATATTCTTCTCAATGAAATCTTTGACGATAGCTTCTTTGGTTCTGACCTGTCCCTCTACGTCATGGGCAAGCATATATTCCAAACCGCCCTTTGCCGCAATGAAAGCAAGCTGGTTGCCGCGGAAAGTACCATTATGTTCGCCGGGCTTCCAGACATCCAATTCGGGCTTGAACAGTGTAATGGCCAGCGGCAGTCCATAACCACCGATGGATTTGGACATGGTGACAATATCAGGATGAATCCCTGCCCGCTCAAACGAGAAGAAGGTACCGCTGCGGCAGCAGCCGACCTGCACATCATCTACCACTAACAATATATCATTGTCATGGCAGAACTTCTCCACTCTTTGCAGCCACTCCACATCAAAAACACGAATACCGCCCTCTGCCTGTATGGTTTCAATGAACAGGGCAGCCGGCTTTTCAATACCGCTGTGGTCGTCCTTGAGCAGTCTTTCCATATAGGCAACGGTATCCAGCTCAGGGAACATATAGGGTGCAGGGATAAATGTCACATTGTCCAGCGGGACTCCTGCCCCTCTGCGGGAAGCCTTGTCGGTGGTAAGTGCCAGAGAACCAAGGGTCATGCCATGGAACGCTCCCATCAGGGCAAAGACATTTCGTCTGCCCTTGACCTTTCTTGCCAGCTTCAAAGCTGCTTCATTGGCATTCGTTCCCGTTGGCCCCGGAAACTGTATCTTATAGTCAAATCCACGGGGCTTGAGAATCTTCTCTTCCAGCATCTCGATAAACTCTCTTTTTGGAACGGTATACATATCCAATGCGTGCATGACACCGTCCGACTCCAAATATTCGATCAGCTTCTTTTTGATGACAGGGTTGTTGTGTCCGTAATTGACCGCACCTGCACCACAAAAGAAATCAATATATTGCCTTCCGTCCTCATCATAGAAATAAGCACCCTTTGCTTTTGTAAATACGGTGGGGAAATGTCTGCAATAAGAACGTACTTCCGATTCATAGTGTTCAAAAACCTGCGTATTCATATGGAATATCTCCGTTTCCTATATATTATTACATTGCCACACCATATTTTACCCCGTTGCCCTGCAAACGTCAAGCAAATTATCCATTTTTATCATTCTTCACATTTACCTCTCAACTTCACTTTAATATATAGCATAATGCACAATTGCGTGTGGAAGGAAGCAAACTTTGAGCGATAGAGATATCGACTTCACAAATTGTTCATAAAATTTTGTCACAATTCATGCAAAACAACTAAATTTATGCCATTCCATTTATGAAGCTATACAAAATTTTTCGGAGTCACAAAATAGATAGTGCAAAATGAAAAAGGATGTGGTATAATGATGGTGGGAGAGAATGTGTATCTTTCCCGAAAAAAAATTAAATCACAGGAGGTAATTGTGATGAGAGAACAACACAGCCGTACCACAAGGCGTATCATTGCAGCTGCACTGGTACTCATGATGACGGCGGCGCCCATGACACCGGTTGCTGATGTGTTTCACATCGGTGACACCGCTATCGTTGTCAATGCGGCACAAACAAAAGAGCTTGAGTTAGGTGTGGTTTACCAGAACGGCGACATCATCTCTTTCAATGGTAAGTATCTTGCCCAAGATGCTTTTAATGTAGTTATGACTTCTGGGGACGATTTCCAATTGAATTACAATGCGTATGTCCCCTCTAACATGGCATCTGAGGGCATGGCTTTTCATGAATTTTGGTTAGGCGGCG
>ONUD01000254.1 GCA_900320925.1 uncultured Eubacteriales bacterium | reverse complement strand
TCACCCGTGAAGTCAATGACAGGGGATTCAATTTTGGGTGTTTCTTCTTCCTCACCCGTGAAGTCAATGACAGGGGATTCGATTTTGGGTGTTTCCTCGTCCTCGCCCGTGAAGTCAATGACAGGGGATTCGATTTTGGGTGTTTCCTCTTCCTCACCCGTGAAGTCAATGACAGGGGATTCAATTTTGGGTGTTTCTTCTTCCTCACCCGTGAAGTCAATGACAGGGGATTCGATTTTCGGTGTTTCTTCTTCCTCACCCGTGAAGTCAATGACAGGAGATTCGATTTTGGGTGTTTCCTCTTCTTCGCCCGTGAAGTCAATGACAGGAGATTCGATTTTGGGTGTTTCCTCTTCTTCATCCGTGAAGTCAATGACGGGAGATTCAATTTTGGGTGTTTCCTCGTCCTCGCCTGTGAAGTCAATGACAGGGGATTCAATTTTCGGTTCTTTAACGGGAGGCTCCTCTACCGAAGCACTGCCCGAGAAGAAGTCAAAGACAGCCGGTCTGTGTACATGGGACTGGGAAGATTCGGGTAGCTGAGATTTTTCTTGTGGAAGGATAAACGGATCTTTTTTGGCACTGTCCGAGCCGTCCCACAGATTTCCGTCTGTTTCGTTCTGGTTCCCCCAGACATCGTTTGAATCAATCAGCAGGGGCGTTTTGCGTTCACCGTGTTCACGGATATTTTCAGGGATCTGGTACATATGGATATTGGGAGTAATGCCGAACATCGGCACGTTCCAGTTGAGGGCATAGACCAGTGTTTCCACGACATAGCACGCCCATTTTTCTGCCATGCAGGCATCCTGTGTCAGCACCTTGATAGACTGGAGGATGGCAATACATTTATCAATTTCAGGTTCCTCGTGTGCCAGATACAGGGCATTGCACACACCCTGTTCATAGGCATCGAGAAAGACCTTTCTTTCCTGCTTCAGATCGGGGATATACTCATCCAACATAGAACGAAGCTGAAGTCCGTCAATGATAATATCAATTCCGAAGGTTTTGATAATATACCGCAGTGCCTCTTTAGCATTATCGAAAGTCAGTTTATTTTCGTCCTGATTATCCAGTTGTGCACCGCAGAACGGACACCTGATGATCAGATTCGCTCTTGCATTGGTTTTCCATTCACTTCCGCACTTTCCGCACTTCATTCACATCACCGCCTTTGTTTATGATCTCGTATCGTTTGGGCAGTTTCAACAAATAGCTCTGTCATGGAGAGGGACTGCCTAACACAACTATACGCAATTTTCCACCGATTTTCAATAGGATTTGCTCATTTTTTATACATTTGAACAAATCAGAAGCTGTTTTTAGGGGAATTACAACAAAAATTTTCCTTCAAAACCATCGGCAAAAAAAGCCTATATGGATATTATACTAAATCTCCGCTTTTAAATCAATCTTTTTTTGCACTTTTTATAAAAATAGTGTACAAATTTGCGTACATTTTTTTGCATATTTTACACATGACAAACGGCAGCCGAAGCTGCCGTTTGAGGGTTATTTGTCGTTTTTGTGACAACAGTCTACCATGCCCTGACCGACCTTGGAATCAAAGGTATATTTGACAGGGATTCTGACGCAGACCTTCTGCACGAGGATGATATGGCAGGAATCCGGCTTGCCGCCATCGGCACATACCACGGTTGGTTCACCGCAGCATTCCGTTTCAATGCCGCACACCTCTGCTTTGGGCATTACGTCAACAGGGATGTTGATGTCAATATAGTGTTTGACTGTTTTTTTGCAGTCTGCTTTGTCAGCACATTCCGGTGCTGACGGATAAGGTTCATATTTGCTCATTGTTTTTGCACCGCATTTCCTGAATTTTTCGGCATATTTGCCTTACATTCCATTGTATGCGGTGCAGGGGCGGTGTGTGACAGCCAATGCTGTCTGATACATTGGAACAGTGCCTGTGCAAGTACGGCATGACCTGTTTCATCAAGGTGGATTCCGTCGGTTTGGGCGGTGCTGACCAGATGAACCGCCGAAAGGAACAGGCAGCGGTGCTTTGCGGCAAGCTGTGCGAATTTCGATTCCAGTGCAGCGGATTTCGGGATACTGTCCTCATCGAAGCTTTGAGAGAAGCCGTGTGTGAGTACCGCCTTGTCAATCAAAGCAGGGCAGACAAGTAACATACGGGTATGCTCTTCAAAGCATTGCAAAATTCTGTCCATGCCGTCGGTGATCTCTTGGGGAGAGGCGTGGAACTGTGTTTTGCAGTCATTGGTGCCAAGCATGACGATGGCATAGCGGACAGGGGCATTTTCCCGAAGAATCTCCGGCAGTGCCTGCAAACCATTTCTGCCGTCTTTGTCCGTTTCGTCAAACATGGTGGTGCGTCCGTTCAGACCGCTTTCTATCACGCCGAAGCCGAAAGGCGTCAGTTTTTCAGCAAGCCGCCCTGTCCATCGAGTATGTGCATCAAAGCGTCCCCTGTCGGTAAAGCGGTAGCCGTAGGTATTGGAATCCCCGAAGCAAAGGATCTGTTCCATCAGTACAGCACCAACGTATTTTCTTTGACAAACGAGCTGCCGGAGTAGCTTTCGTATTTGTCAAGCTGTGTGTCATAGATAAAGCAGTAGTTAAAAGAGGTTTTGTCCTCGGTGCTGTGGAGAACCCTGTTGGCAATGATGTACCTGTCATCCATGCAGGACATAAATTCCCCCATTTCGCTGTCATATTCCAGTTCTGCCTGAGAATTGACCAGTCCCTTGACATACTTTTGCTTGACGCCCTCCAGTACGGAGAAAAGCTTGAACGGCTTTTCCTCGACGATGTACAGAATACTGTCATCATTGGAATGGAGGGTGGTTTCGACTTCCAGATGGTTGGCAGCGGCATCATAGCTGCATATTTTCTCGGTGCCGCTCTTAAATTCCTTGGCACGGAAGTAGATTTTATTGCTGTCCATGCCCATGTAGCGAACCAGAGCCTTGATATCGGCACTGGCAATGCAGCGTTTATGGATAATTTCCTTGCCGGTTTCCAGTTCCTTTTCCAGTTCCTCCAGCCGGCACAGCCAGATATTGTCCCTGATATCGCTGTGGATCCAGCGTTGTTCCTTGTAGTAAGTTTCTTTCAGGCTCTCATCGGCATAGGGGTCCAGCAGCAGGACATATTTTTCTCCTTTGACCTCCATGACCCTGATATTGCGGCATCCCGTTCTGGCAACGAGGGAGGATTTGACAAAGTGTTTCCGATTGTTCTCAAGGTCGTACAGATAGCAAAGACAGTCACAGCCTGTTACTTCTTTGTACTTGCGGAACATTTCGGCATTTTCGCTGTCGGGGGACATATAGATGAGCAGATGTGTCTGGTCAAGAGCCATGCATTCTTTAAAGCTGCCGGTGCATACGATCTTGCGTCTGTTTTTTTCCATGCCGTTTTTCTTGTCAAGTTCGATGAGCCACAGGCTGTTCGAGCCATTTTCCAGTACCAGCAGGATGGTTCTGCGGAACACGAACATATGTTCCACGAATGTGGGATCCTCCAGAGAATAATTGGCAACCAGCCGTTCTTTTTTGGAAGAGCGGTCATACTCTAAAATAAACAGGTTGTTGTGGCCGTCCTCGTTTTTTTCCTCCAGATAGTAAATGCAGTCTGCATTGACCTCGGAAAGCTGGATATTTCTGTCGGCAAGAATCGTTCTGATATCTACAACTGTCATAATCAAATCCTCTTTCTTTTTAATTTACTGTTTGTATATCCGTGCCGTCAGGCAGCATACTCATGACCTCATCAGAGAAGCCGATATAGTAGAACCGTCCTCCGGCAAAGGAGTAACGCAGAATATCTCCTGCTTTGACATCATACTGGCCTGAGCCGTCCGTTCTCATGACGCCCAGTGAAAGCATATTGGAGAGATCCCCTGCTGCAAGAGCTTGACGAGTTTCTTCAAGGGTACCCGTCATATAGAAGTAGTACAGCAGATCTCCGTAAGCGGCGATCTTGAAGATATTGCTTCCTCCGAGATAGGTCACATTACTGCCGTCCATATCGGCAGAATACACCTTTCCTGCGGAGTAATTGCTGCTGTCCACGATGAACAGTTTGTTTTCCGAGAAGCACAGCGACATGGGCACCAGTTGTTTTCCCATGTAGGTCAGGTTCAGGTTGGTGACATCAGAGGGATTGCCCGTGTCAACGATGTAAGTATTGCCGAGGGAATCTTCGGGCAGGCACTGTACATACATTTTTTTGCCGATGATGTACAAGGCATTGATTTGTTCGGAAGCAGGGGTGCTGAAAAGTGTCTGAACGGCTTCGGTCTTGAGATCCACACGGTTGACTTTGGACGTATCCTCGCTGACATAGTATAAAAATCCTTCGTGCACAAACAAAGCAGCAGGTCTGTCAGACAGGGAATAGATTTTCATTTCTTTGCCGTCCTTGTTGACCGAGCAGACGGAGTAGCTGGAGCCTGTGATGGAGGAAAGAAAATAGATTCTGTCCTGAAAGGGGCAGATGTAAAAAATATAGCGGTTGGTTTTAGAGCCGTTGTAGATGACTTCCTTGCCGCCGTCAGGAGTCAGCTTGCAGATACAGCCGTTGGTATTGGAGTAATACACATTGCCGTCCTCATCTTCGGCAGCAAGACCGCCGTTATTGAGATTGGCCCATTTTATTTCGTCCTGGCTGGTATCTTCACGGATGGTCATGCCTGCGGCAGAGCGTCCGCTGTAGAATTTCTGGCTGGCGGAGTCAAAGCGGTAATATCCCGTAATGACCATGGCAATGATCGCACCGATCAGCAGGACAATCAAGATCATGGCAAAAACCGAAAATGCTTTCACGGTTCGTTCCCTGCGGTCAGCAGCCATGATTTCATTCATAGAGGCCTGCACAAAGCGGTTGTCTTGTACAGGCGGCTGAGGCGGCTGGGGGGGCGGTGATGCGGATACCTCCACAGGGGGCGGAGTAAATTCAGGTATCTGCACAGGTGGCGGGGGCGGTGTTACTTCCTGTACGGGGGGAGGAGCTTTTTCTAAAGACACTTTTGTGGTTTCCTGTACAGGCGGCGGTGTTTTTTCTAAAGATACCTTGGAAGACGGGAGTGGTACCGTCTTTTCCAGAGAAACTTTTTTTGGCCGTGGCTTGTCCTGTTCGGGGATGTACTCATCGGCAAATATTGTCTGAAAAGAAACAGCAAGACTGCCTTGCAGGGACGCAGCCCGGCGGACATGAGCCTCTTCGGGTATCACAGAGAAGTGTTCAGGGGACTCGGCACCGCTTTGGAGATACTGCACAATACTTTGTTTCATGGACTGAGCCTGCCACAGCACACGGGCAGGTTCGGGACTTCTCAGAGGGGAGGAAGTGATCTGGAACTGGAGATGGCGTGGAATGATGTCACTGCCGTGATAGTACTTTGTTCCTTCCGGCATTTTCAGATCCTGTATCTGCATCTGGTCACTGAACCCGATAGGCGGCAATTCGGGAGTATTACTGTCGAGCAGTTCCAGCGGATCCGCAGCCTGTATATGGGGCAGGGGTTTATGGTTAAAATATTCAGGGTCAATTTCTCCGACAGGGATTTCGGAATGTTCCTTTGCCCCGATGGGTGGCAGGTAGCTTTCAGGATCATCGTCAGGGGTATCGGGCGTAATACTGAATGCACTGTTTTCCTGTGCTTGCTGCTGTCTGGCAATTTCCTCCAGAGAAAAGTACTTGGGAGCATTACTGTCAATCTTGTTGCCGCAGTTCAGGCAGAATTTACTTTCCACGGGTACAGTTGCACCGCATTTTTCGCATTTTATCATAGATGTTTCCTCATTGGTCAAAGTGAAAAATTAGACTCTTCATCACTTTAAGTATAGTTTATGGCAATAGTTTTGTCAATAGACTTCCTTGAAAGCACTTGTTCTTTTCAATCGAAACTCCCTCCCGAAAGGCCATTGTAAAACGGTCTTTCGGGAGGGAGATAGCATTCAGATGGCAAGAATTTTGCGTTCGCTTTCGGTGATATTGAAAGTTTCAATAATTGCATCAATCCCTGTGATGCTTTTGAGTTTTTCGATAGCTTGCTTTAGCATTTTCATGCGTTCTTCTGTACGTCCCTCTGCACGTCCCTCTGCACG
>ONUD01000255.1 GCA_900320925.1 uncultured Eubacteriales bacterium | reverse complement strand
GGTCATCGTCCTTGGGCGGTGGTGCAGTTACGGACAGAAAATGCCGATAAAACAATGTATAATCTGGTGGGCTTCCAGACAAACCTGAGATTCTCCGAACAAAAGAGAGTATTTGGCATGATCCCTGCCCTGAAACAGGCGGAATTTGTTCGCTATGGTGTCATGCACAGAAATACCTTTTTGGATTCCCCGAGAGTACTCAATGCCGACTTTTCCCTGAAAGCCAATCCCAGCCTTTTTTTTGCAGGACAGATGACAGGCGTAGAGGGATACATGGAATCAGGAGCGTCGGGTATGATGGCAGGAATCAATGCGGTCAGACGACTGAAAAACCTGCCGACTGTTATATTGCCGCCTGAAACCATGACAGGGGCATTGTCGAGATATATTGCAGATGAAAGTATCCGCGACTTCCAGCCCATGGGGGCAAATATGGGCATTTTGCCGCCGCTTCCCGAAATGATCAGGGATAAGCGTCAAAGGACGGCTGCCTGTTCGGAAAGAGCCTTACAAAAATTGATAGAGGAGAATGAAAATGAAAGTTTTAGTTGACGCATTCGGCGGAGATAATGCCCCTTTGGAAATATTGAAAGGCTGTGTACTTTGTCTTGAAAAGTACGAAAATCTGGAAATCATTCTTGTGGGCAACAAGGAAATGATGGAAACAGTTGCCAAGGAAAATGCAATTGATTTGTCGCAATTTACCATCGAGGACGCTCCTGACATCATCTCTATGGAGGACGAGGCGGGAGAGATTATGAAATCAAAGAAAAATTCTTCGATGGCAGTCGGCTTAAAGCTGCTGGCAGACGGCAGGGCAGATGCTTTTCTGACCGCAGGTAACAGCGGTGCCTTGATTATGGGGGCAACGCTCATTGTCAAGCGTATCAAGGGTGTGAAACGTCCGGCCTTTTCGCCCGTCATGCCCACCTCCAAAGGGCCTGTACTGCTGATTGACAGCGGTGCCAATATTGAGGTGCGTCCTGAAATGCTCCAGCAGTTCGGTATCATGGGTTCTATCTACATGGAAAACGTGCTGAATGTCAAAAATCCCCGTGTGGCACTTGCCAATGTCGGCACGGAGGATCACAAGGGCGGTGAATTGCAGCATGAAGCCTTCCGCCTGTTGAAAGAAACCAATGTCAACTTTATCGGCAACATGGAAGCAAGGGATATTCCCGCAGGGGAAACGGATGTCATTGTGGCAGACGGCTTTACGGGGAATGTCATTGTCAAGATGTATGAGGGGGTTGCCAAGGAACTGTTCAAAAAAATCAAGGGTGTGTTTTATAAAAATGCCAAGACAAAGCTTGCGGCTTTAATGATTAAAAAAGAACTGTATGAATTGAAAGAATATTTTGACTATAACCAGTACGGTGCCGCTCCCGTGATGGGTGTGGCAAAGCCGGTACTCAAAACACACGGCAGTGCCAAAGCCGATGCGGTGGTGACGGCAATGAAATCCGTGATCGACTTTACCAATACGGATGTCATCGGCAAGATTGAAAGCAATATCACGGCTATGAAGAAAAAAGGTGAAACAAATGCAGGAGCTTGAAAAAAAAATAGGCTATCACTATCAGAATCTTGACTATCTCGAAAATGCCCTGACACACTCCTCTTATGCCAACGAGGTGCGTCACGGTGTAAAAAGCAATGAAAGACTGGAATTTTTGGGAGATGCCGTACTGAGCATGGTGGTGTCGGATTATATCTACAAAAATTGTCCGAATCTGCCGGAGGGAGAACTGTCAAAACTGCGTGCTTCTCTGGTATGTGAAAAAAGTCTTTGCCGCTTTTCAAAAGCACTCGGTGTCGGACGCTGTCTGAAACTCAGCAGGGGGGAACGCAACCTCAAAGGTCAGGAGCGTCCCTCCATTCTGGCAGATGCCTTTGAAGCCATTATCGCCTCTATCTATCTGGATGGGGGCATGGAACACGCAAGGAGATTTATCTTATCATTCGTAGAGCCGGAAATCAAAAATCCCCGTCCCCGTGCCTTTAAGGATTATAAGACAACTCTTCAGGAAATTATACAGAAAAATCCCGAAGAACATCTTTCGTATGTGCTGACGGGAGAGCAGGGTCCTGACCATGACAAACACTTTTTTGTGGAGGTACACCTGAACAGCAACGTGATAGGAAAGGGCGGCGGCAGAAGCAAAAAGGAAGCTGAACAGCAGGCCGCCAGAGAAGCTTTGGAGTTGATGGGATATTGAAACATTCAAATGTAGCTTTATTTGTACCGCATAACGGCTGTCCCCATGCCTGTACATTCTGCAACCAGCGGACTATTACAGGACAGGCATATCAGCCGACTGTGCAGGATGTGGAAAATGCCGTGCAGACCGCAAGGCGGACGACCGATACCAAAAACAGTGAAATCGCCTTTTTCGGCGGCAGCTTTACAGCCATTGACCGTGCGTATATGCTGGAACTGCTGGGGGCGGCGGCACCGTATGTCAAAAGCGGTGAGTTTCATGGTATCCGACTCTCGACAAGACCCGATGCCATTGATGAAGAAGTGCTGGATATTCTCAGGGAACATGGTGTTACCGCCATCGAACTCGGTACGCAAAGTATGTGTGACGAAGTGTTAGCCGCCAACAGGAGAGGGCATACCGCACAGGACAGTATCCGTGCATCGGAGCTGATAAAAGCATATGGCTTTTCACTGGGGTTGCAGATGATGACGGGCTTGTATCGGAGTACCGAAGAAAGGGATAGGGATACCGCTGTGCAAATAGCGGCATTGCAGCCTGATACCGTCAGAATCTATCCGACCATCGTGCTGAAAGGCACGGAACTGTATGACCTGTACCAAAAGGGAGAGTATGTTCCCCAGACACTGGAAACAGCCGTGCCGCTGTGTGCCAAACTGCTGCGGTACTTTGAGGACAGGCATATCAAGGTCATCCGTCTGGGACTGCATGACAGTGAGAGTCTAAAAGACCATATGGCGGCAGGTGCCTATCATCCCGCTTTTCGGGAACTGTGCGAAAGCGAGATCCT
This sequence comes from uncultured Eubacteriales bacterium, assembly GCA_900320925.1. Lineage (GTDB taxonomy): Bacteria > Bacillota > Clostridia > Oscillospirales > Acutalibacteraceae > UBA1213. The sequence continues at coordinate 8,846 of ONUD01000255.1, read as the reverse complement.
GTATGAAAACACCCTTGCCGCCATGGAACAGGCAGGAATCAAAAACGGAACAGCAGAGTTTTTTGTCCATCCGCAATCGGTTTCCCGTTTTATCGGGCAGAAAAAAAGCAATCTGCTGCACCTTGCAGAAACAGGCGTGACTGCCATTGTACGGCAGGACAGCAGACTTTCCAAATATGACGTAAAAGCGGCTGTCTGGCAGCCATAAAAAAGGTGAGAAAGTGAAATTAAAGGGATTGGAACTTCAGGGATTCAAGACGTTTCCCGACAAAACCAAATTGAATTTTACAAGCGGCATTACTGCCGTTGTGGGGCCAAACGGCAGCGGTAAAAGCAATATCAGTGATGCGATTCGCTGGGTGCTGGGCGAGCAGTCTGCCAAAGCACTGCGGTGTTCCAAAATGGAGGACGTGATTTTTAACGGAACCCAGCAGCGGAAAAAAACCGGCTATGCACAGGTTACCCTGTCTATTGACAACGCTGACAGAAGTTTGCCGTTTGACGGGGACGAGGTAGCAGTGACAAGACGCTTCTACCGTTCTGGCAACAGTGAATATTTACTGAATAATACCGCCGTGCGTTTGCAGGATATCCATGAACTGTTCATGGATACGGGTCTGGGACGTGACGGTTATTCTATGATTGGTCAGGGCAAAATTGATGCCATCGTGTCTACCAAAAGTGAAGATCGGCGTGAAATTTTTGAAGAAGCCGCCGGTATTTCCCGCTTCCGCTATAAAAAAGCCGATGCCGAAAAAAGGCTCGACAAAACAGAGGAAAATTTAGTGCGTCTGCGGGACATCCTGTCGGAACTGGAGGGGAGAGTGGAACCCCTGCGTGTCCAGTCCGAAAAGGCAAAAGCCTATCTTTCCTATGCGGAAGAAAAGCGTGGTCTGGAAATTGCCCTGTGGCTCAAGACGCTTGATAAATCCTCCCTGCAAATCAGGGAACAGGAAGATAACATCACAGTGACTCAATCACAGTATGATGCCGTGGAACAGTCCCTGCAAGGGATACAGCAGGAAAGTGAAACGATTTTTTCCCGTCAGAACGAATTGGCCGCTCAGGCAGATGAGATGCACCGTCAGGCGGCCGCTTATGAAACACAGGCTGCCGAAACAACTGCACGGGTGTCCGTCCTGAATAATGACCTCCTGCACCATGAAGGAACCGTGGAACGAATCCGTGCGGATATTGCCCTCATGCGGCAGTCAGGGGAAGCCATTACAGCAGAAATTGCTGACCGACAGCAAACCTTGGAAGAATACCGTGACCGTCTGCAAAAAAAGCAGGCAGAACTGACCCGTTATACCCGACAGCTGGATTCTCTCAAAATTGATGAAAACCGTTCCTCCCAACAGCTGGAGGAGATTAACCGTGTTCTGTCGGAGCTTGCCGAAAAATCTGCCGATGCCAAGATACGCTATATGACGGCTTCTTCTTCCATCGAGGCACTGACGGCAAGAATGGAAAATGTAGAAAATACCGTGAAAGCCCGTATTTCCCAGAAGGCAACTTTACAGCAAATACTGACGGATTATGCTGCCATGCTGTCGGATTGCAAAACCAATATGGCGGAGCTGTCGGAGGAAATCGAAAAACACGAAACCGTCATAGAAAAGCAAAGACGGGAATGTGACCGTCTGAAAATCAGTGCCGACCGCCTTTCACTGGACAGCGAACAGCTTTTCCGCAAAGCCAAAATGCTGGAGGAACTGGAAAACAATCTGGAGGGCTTTGCACAGAGTGTCAAAATTGTCATGCGGGAAGCCAAAAAGGGCAATCTGACAGGCTTGAAAGGACCTGTTTCCAGAGTGATACAAACCCCGCCGCAGTACAGTACCGCCATTGAAATTGCCCTTGGTGCGGCGATGCAGAATATCGTGACGACCGATGAAGAAGCCGCCAAACGTGCCATTGCCTACCTCAAGCAGTGCAGGGGGGGACGTGCCACGTTTCTGCCGATGTCGGTGATGAAGGGCAGGGAGCTGCATGAAACAGGTCTGGAACAGTGCGAGGGCTTTATTGGGATCGCCGCCGCTCTGTGTACCTGTGAACCGTGCTATCGGGAGATTCTTTTTAACCTGCTGGGCAAGATTGTGGTAGCAAGGGATATTGACTGTGCCACCGCTATAGCAGGCAAATACGGCTACCGTTTCCGTGTGGTAACACTGGACGGGCAGGTAGTCAATGCAGGCGGTTCTTTGACAGGCGGTTCGCTTTCCAAGAATACAGGCTTGCTGGGACGTGCCTCGGAAATACAGACGATTCGGGCAGAAGCACAGAAAATTGCCGATACTGCCCGTGAAACACAGGAGCAGTATCAGGAGAAGCAACAGGAACTTTCTGAACTGTCCGCATCATGGGAGGGTCTGAAACAGGAGCTTGCCGTCCTGAATGAGGATAAAATCAAAATCGAAGCGGAATCCAACAGCCGCCAAACCGAACTGGACAATACCCGAAAGGCACTGGAAGAAATTTTACGGGAACAAAAAGAATCCTCTGATAAGCTGGAGGCATTGAATGACAGCATGAACCATGCCCGTGAAGCGTATGAGTCCTATACACAGCAGAGCCAAAAACAAGAAGAACGGGCAAGTATCTTGTCCGGCTCGAAAAATGAATACCTGCAAATGCGGGAGGAACTTACGGACAAGCTTCAGGAAATTCGTCTTGCGGTGGTGACACTGCAAAAAGACATGGATTCTGCCAATGCAGACATACAAAATGCCTTGCTGCGGGGAGCCGATGCCGATGAAAAAATCAGGAGCGACCAAAAGGAAATTGATGACATTCTTTCCCAAAATACAGCAGTGCGTGCCGAAATCAAAAGTCTGGAAGAACAGGCAAAGCAGTCGGCAGACAATGCTTTGCAATGCAACGGAAAGCTGGAACAGCTTAGCAAAGAGAAAATGCAGCTGGAACAGCGTTCTGCCAAGCTGCGTCAGGAAGAACGGGAGCAGACTGCCCAAAAAGCCAATCTGCAAGGAGAACTGGCAAGACTGGAGGAAAGACGCCGCAACCTGCAAAAACAATATGATGAAATCCTTTCCAAGCTGTGGGAGGAATATGAACTGACCAAGCGAGAAGCAGAGGACATTGCCGTCAAAATCGAGGAAGTGGGCAAGGCTCAAAGACGCTTGAATGAACTGAAACAAAAAATCCGTTCACTGGGCAATGTCAATGTATCCGCCATTGAGGAATACAAGGAAGTCAGTGAACGATATCGATTCTTGAAAGTGCAGATCGGTGACGTGGAAAAATCAAAAGCAGAGTTGCTCAAACTGATTAACGAACTGACAAAACAAATGCGGGAAATTTTTGTGGAACGCTTCCAGCTTATCAATCAGCACTTTTCTGCTACCTTTATCGAACTGTTCGGCGGCGGCAAGGCCTCCTTGTCCCTGTCCGACCCTGAAAATGTGCTGACAACGGGCATTGATATTTCGGTAGAACCGCCCGGGAAAATCGTGTCCCATATCGAGCTGTTGTCGGGCGGTGAAAAGGCACTGGTAGCCATTGCCTTGTATTTTGCCATCATGAAGGTCAGTCCGGCACCGTTTTGTGTCATGGACGAAATAGAGGCGGCTTTGGACGATGTGAATGTCTACCGTTTTGCCGCCTATCTGAGACGCATGAATGACAACACGCAGTTTATCTGTATCACCCACAGACGGGGTACCATGGAAGAAGCCGATGTTCTGTATGGTGTGACCATGCAGGACAGGGGAATTTCCAAGCTTCTGGAACTGCGTGCCAGTGAGGTGGAGCAGAAGTTGGGAATCAAATAAAGGAGTTTATATGAAAAAGGAAAAAGTTTCTAAAATCGTGATGGTTTTACTTTATCTGTTATGCGGTGCAGGCATAGGTGTATTATGCGGCAATCTGTTTGGGGAAGAAAACTTTGGTATCTTCCTGTTAGGAACTTTCGGTGTCGTGTTGGCGGCATTGGGTATGATGCTTGTACACATTCTTCTGCATGAGGCAGGTCACCTGCTGTTTGGGCTTCTGACGGGCTATCGATTTGTTTCTTTTCGCATTTTCAATCTGATGTGGCAGAAAGATGACGATGGCAGGATCCGTCTCTACCATTTCCAGCTGTCAGGGACTGCCGGACAATGCATCATGGCACCGCCCGACAGAAAAGACGGCAAAATGCCCTTTTTTTGGTATAATCTCGGCGGTGTGACAGTGAATTTTTTACTTGCAATCCTGTCGGGAGTGTTGTATATTGTGGTGAGGGACAATGCATATGTTGCTTTTGTATGCCTTTTGTTTGGGATTCTGGGGGTGCTGACAGGTCTGACAAATGCCCTTCCTTTGCCGGGATTGGCGAATGACGGCAGAAACACCGTTGAAATGGCCCGCTCCCCGAAGGCACGGAAAGCCTTTTACCTGCAAATGCAGGCAGTTATCATGCTGCAAAAGGGGATTCGTATCAAAGATTTTCCTGATGAATGGTTTGCCATGCCCACAGACGAGGAACTGCAAAATACCATTTGCTGTATCATGGCGGTGTTTCTGTGTGATAAGCTGTTTGACGAGAGAAAATATGCCGAAGCACAGGCACAGATGGATGACTTTTTAGGCAGGAAAACGGCTATCGACACGGTACACCGACAATTACTCAAAGTCAATGCCCTGTTTTGTGAGCTGGCAGGCAAGAAAAATCAAGTTAAAATAGAAAGCTATCTGGATCAAGAGTTGCAGAAATTCATGAAAGCCATGCCAAACTATCCGGGTATCATCAGAACACAGTATGCCTATGCACTGTATCAGAATGACAGGCAGGCGGCTCAAAAGCAAAGGGACTTGTTTGAAAAGGCGGCTTTGACGTATCCCTATCAGGTGGAAATCGAGGCGGAACGGGAGTGCATGGCACTGGCGGCACAGCTGGCAGAATAGGAGGGAACCGAAATGGGTTTTTTTGAAAGAATTAAAGACGGCTTGAAAAAAACCCGTGATGCGATTTTTGGCAGAATCGACGTCATGCTCAAGTCGTTTACCAAAATTGATGATGAACTGTTTGAGGAACTGGAAGAACTGCTGGTCATGGGCGATGTGGGAATCTACACCGCTCAGCGGATCTGTGAAGAACTGAAAGCCCGTGTCAAAAAAGAGGGCATTACCGAACCGGCTAAAATCAATGACCTGCTGGCAGAGGTCATCAGTGAAATGCTGAAAGGCGGTCAGCCCCTGAAAGTGGATACCAAACCGTCCGTGATACTGGTCATCGGTGTGAACGGCGTCGGAAAGACCACCACCATCGGCAAGATGGCAGCGAATTTCGTGCGTCAGGGTAAAAAAGTAACGCTTGCCGCCGCTGATACCTTCCGTGCCGCCGCCATCGAACAGCTTCAGATATGGGCAGACCGTGCAGGTGCCGATATTATCAAGCAGGGCGAGGGAGCAGACCCTGCCGCAGTGGTGTTTGATTCCATTTCCTCTGCCAAGGCAAAGGGAAGCGATATTATCATCGTTGATACGGCGGGCAGACTGCATAATAAGAAAAATCTGATGGCGGAACTGGAAAAAATCAATCGTATCATTGACCGTGAACTGCCCGATGCCGATAAGGAAGTACTGTTGGTACTGGATGCGACCACGGGACAAAATGCCGTGAACCAGACCAAGGAATTTAAAAATGCCGCAGGTATTACAGGTATCGTTCTGACAAAGCTGGACGGTACTGCCAAAGGCGGTGTCGTGCTTGCCATCAAGGAAGAACTGAATGTACCCGTGAAATATATCGGTGTCGGCGAGCAGATTGACGATTTGCAGCCGTTTGACCCCGATGAATTTGCAAGAGCCTTGTTCGGTGCAGACGAGTATGTGGAAGCACCTGCCGAAGAAAAGGAGCAAAAGCCTGCTACAGAGGATATCTGGGCAAAAATTGATGCGGAAGCGGAAGCCGAAAAAGCAGAGGAAGCAACGAAAACTGAGGAAGAGCTTGCCGCTGAAGCCGAAGAAAAGGCTGCCCTTGAAGCGGAAAAAGCCGAAGAAAAGAAAAAACGTGCCGAGGAACGCAAAAATCGTGCGAAAAAATATAACTGGAGTACCGTGCAGGAAGAAACACCTGCCGATGATGACTGGCTGGAGCAGTGGAGAAAGGGAGGAGAAGTATGATTTTTGTGCTTGCATCGAACAATCAAAAAAAACTGGAAGAGCTGGAAAGAATTTTAAAGCCGCTGGATATTTATGTCAAGACCGCCAAGCAGTTAGGCTTTACGTTGGAAGAAGTGGAGGAAACAGGAACAACCTTTGCGGAAAATGCGGAACTGAAAGCCAAAGCGGCCTGCAAAACGACAGGCTATCCTGCCATTGCCGATGATTCCGGCTTGTGCGTGAATGCCCTGAACGGGAAGCCGGGGGTGTATTCGGCAAGGTATGCCGGTGAGGGTGCCACCGATGAACAGAAAATCAACAAGCTTTTGACAGAACTGATGCAGTCGGGCAGTACAGACCGCAGTGCTTATTTTGAATGTGTGCTGTGCTGCTGTTTTCCCAATGGAGAAACACTGTTTGCAGAGGGAAGATGTGACGGCATGATCGGCTATGCCCCCAGAGGAACAAACGGGTTTGGCTATGATCCGATTTTTTTCGTGGAGGGCAACAAGACCTTTGCGGAACTGTCCGCTAACCAGAAAGATGTCATCAGCCACAGGGGCAGGGCTTTGAAACAGTTGACAGCCATGCTTGAAGAAAAGGTGAAAGGAATTTGACGATGCTGACGAGTAAACAAAGAGCGTTCCTGCGTTCATTGGCAGTGGACGAGGATACCATACTGATGGTCGGCAAGGGCGGCATGAGTGATAACATTGCCAAACAAGCCGATGATGCCCTTACCGCACGGGAACTGGTCAAGGGCAAGGTGCTGGAAACCGCAGGCACAACGGCCAGAGAAATTGCCGAACAATTGGCACTGGCAACATCTGCGGAAGTCGTGCAGGTGATAGGAGCAAAATTTGTACTGTTCCGCCGCAACCAAAAAGAACCCAAGATTGAACTGCCAAAAGCAGGGAAAGGAAAGCAAAAATGAAAGTGGCAATGTTCGGCGGCAGCTTTAATCCGATTCATACAGGACATCTCATGCTGGTACAGGCATGGGCAAAAGCATTATCTCTTGACAAAGTATTGATGATTCCTACCTATATCCCTCCGCACAAGCAGAGGGATACTTCTGTATTGCCGGAACAACGATTGGCCATGTGCCGTCTGGCGGTGAAAGACCTGCCGTTTGCCGAAGTGAGCGACATGGAGATTCAAAGGCAGGGGGCAAGCTATACCTATCTTACCTTGCAGGAATTGCACACCATATACCCGAATGACCAATTGTTCCTGATAACGGGGGCGGATATGTTCATGACCATCCATGAATGGAAACACCCTGAAATCATCTTTTCTCTTGCCACGGTCTGCGGTGTTCCAAGAAATGATGATGACATTTCCCGTCTGGAGCAACAGGCGGCATACCTGCATACACGGGGAGCGAAAACGGAAATCCTCAATGCACCTATCATGACCGTATCCTCCACGCAAATCCGAAACCGTGTGGCACAGGGAAAAAGCATTGCAGGATTGGTCACACCCGAAGTGGAAGCCTACATCCTGCAAAATGGACTTTACAGAAAAGAGGTATGACAATGGACAGGAATGATATTATTCAAGATTTGCATAAGTGCTGTGAGGGCAGTTTTGTCAGCGGTGACAGAGTGATCCTGCCGTCTGTCAATGTTGCCGTCATGCCCGAAGTGTACCAGCTGAAAGACAATCTTGCCACACTGGGCTATCACCTCTATTCTCCTGAATGGAAGAATGAAATTTTTGAAGTGTCCTCTGCACTGGGGAAAGACCAGAAAGCCGCCGTGGGAATGGCACAGGGCGGCTTTCTGTTCGGTATCTTGGAAGCCGTGCAGGCAATGATGAATGACATCAATGCCCGTGAGGCGGACAGCGATTTTCTCGGACTGCACCGCTGGAAGCTGTATCTGGGCAACATTGTGGCCATCGGCAAGGAAGTGCCTGCCGATATCCAACTGTATTGGCATGTCCTGAAAGACGAGATTCTGAAAAGAATCGGCAATCAGGAGATATGCTATATCAAAATCTATGCCGCCAATGCAGGAAACGACGGTTATGTCACAGGCGAGTGCCGTATCAACGATACGAAAATTGACAGTCTGAGTAAAATCGTGGAGGATATGGCAAAAGCTTGGCACAATAAGGAGTTTGCTTCCCATAAGCAGTTTTTTCTGCTCAGGCAGGACAGGGAAACCTTGTGGGACTATCCTTATACCCATGCAGAAATTGATGATGCCGTGGAAAAAGCACTGATGCTGTATGAAAAGGTGCTGCATGACGGCAAGCAGGAATATTATCTTCCTGCACTGGCAGAATTCCTCGGTGACAGGACGCTGGCACAGGATATTGTCAACTTTGTCCCTGAAATCTGCACGGAGCTGGCACTGCAAGAAGTACGTTTTTCGGAAGCAGTGAAGATAGAGGTCAGGGGAAATCTCTTTACTTTCTACAAAACACAGTTGGCGGATTATTACCCGATTGCCAATGCGGTTTCCAAAGCACTGGACAAGGGTGTGGTGAGTAAAAAAACATTTGAAAGTCTGCTGTATGCCAGTGCAGGATTTGATGCCGTTCAAAAAGCATTGGCAGATGGCAGCAAGCCCGAACATCTTGTACTGACGGATATGATTTTTCAGGTCAGCGATGATTATATTGTGAGGTAAGCTATGATAAAGAATCGAAAACTGACCATAACATTGGTCATCTACTGTATTTTATTGTACGGGGCATGGGCGATATTTGAACTGCTTGTCAAAGACGGACTT
>ONUD01000256.1 GCA_900320925.1 uncultured Eubacteriales bacterium | reverse complement strand
TGGTCTTATGCAAAATCTCAGAGTGGCGGAAATTAAAGAAAGCTTTGAACCGAATCAATACCAACTCAATGTCACGCTGGGAACTTTGCCGAAACGCCTTGGCGATGTTCTCAAAAGCCTGAAATCCCCTGTAAAATAACCTTTTGGAGGTGTTTTGATGAGTGAAAAATCTGTGTTTTTTGACAGTGCTGACGGGGACGTGAGAGAATATTCTTCCGCCGACATGGCGGCTGTCCTCTCCGGCATTGCCAAAAACGGTGTCCTTGACGGGCTGGAAGTGACTGTGCCATCTGATTCTTCGGGGGCAGTCATTTCTGCCGGAAAAGCAATCATCAACGGCTATGTCTATATCCTTGATGAATCCAAAACCCTTGCCGCCGATGCCGGAGAGTATCGGCGTGACAGAATTGTCCTGCGGCTCGATACCGAAAACAAGGAAATTGTGACCGCTTTCAAGCCCAAAGATTCTGATAATACTGCCAATGAAATTTCTCTTGCTGTCGTTGAAGTCCAAACCAGTGGAGCAGTGACAAGTGCGTCCGATGCAAGAACTTTCTCTTTCCACAATCCTATCATTTATGGCACGTCTGCACCACGCTCTACCCGTGGTATTGACGGTGACATTTATATCCAATATGAAAGTTAGGTGACAGTATGAGCAGTATTTATATCTCTGGCGAAAACTATGTTTTAACCACTACCCCTGCCATTACCTGCCGCTTGACATATGAAAAACAACGGAAAGGCAACACCGCCTATTACCGTTTCAAAGTGGAAGTCATGCCAAACAACAGCACGGCTTTTGCTTACAACCTCAAACTGGATATAACTCTCAACGGCAAAAAAATCCTGTCGGGCGGTGCTTTGAAAGATATTCAGCCAGGCAAATGGAGTGCTTCTTATACAAGATATTTTCCCCATCAAACAGGCTGGTATCAAGTCGAAAATGTCGGGAATGCAGAAACGTTGCCTTGTTCCGTGAAATTTTACAGCACACAAACCAACGGGTCAGCTTCTGCAAGCCGTGTGGTCACCGTCCCTGCCGCTGACAATCATGTTAGTAATCTTTCTGTCAAAGTCGGCGGTGCCTGGAAAAATGCCGCCGCTGTTTATATCAAAGTCGGCAGTGCATGGAAGCAGGCTTCCGCTGTCTTTGTCAAAATCAATGGAAATTGGAGGAATGCATAATGGCTCAGTATGTCCGAAAAATCACCCTTGACTTTAATGCCAAACCACCTAACAAAACCGTTTTTGCCAAACAGCTTGACCAAAACAGCCGCTTTCTGCTCATCGAACCACAGTTTGACGGCGACAAATTCGATGCCCGTGACTGCTCCGCTGCCCTCTATGCCCAAAGACCTGACAAGCAAATTATCACAGTTGACGGTGAAGTGACAGAAGAAGGTAATCTGCTTATCGAACTCACCAACGATGTCACCGCTTTATACGGTATTGTCCGCTGTGATGTCAAGCTTTCACAGAGCGAACAACTGCTTTCTTCCTGTCTGTTTGACCTCAATGTCATTCCCTCTGTCGGGCTTTCTCCCGAACCCGCTTCTCAGTCCGACCACCAAATTATTACCGTTGACCTCTACACACCCCATGCACACACCCTTGAGTCCGTCATTGCCAACATTCCGCCATCTGTCTGCAACACTCAGGTTGTTGCCACTTCTTGGCAGAATCTTGACGGCTATACCGAAAATGACTTCAAAGGAGATATTTCACTATGAGCTACATCAACAAAACGATTTCCCGCAACAGCACCGAAGCTGATTTCCTTTGGGATTTCATCCAATCTTTTTCTGCCGATTTGACAGCAACAGGTTGGAATTTTACCTGCAATTTATCAACCCGCTCCGCTTTTGACGATTGGTTCAACGAAGCACCGCTTTCGTTCAAGGCTTTTCAATTTGTGATTGCGGATGATTTTCAGATAAACATTTCCAGAACACAGGCGGAAAGCAATGACAAACGGCAAAATTATTGGTTTCAATTCCAATATGGCGATGTCCACGGTGGAGTGGGGGTAGGAGATGGTGGCGGAAATTATCTGCTCCCATTTGCTTCCGTTGGATATGTTTATAATGCGATTCAACAAAGAACATTCAAATACCAGATTATTTCCAATGCCAAAGCACTGCATATCCGTTTTGGTGCTTACAATGCCTCTTTCCCGCTGACCGCCAATGCGGGGATGTTCTATGCCGATGGTGGTCTGAAATTCATGTCACTCGGAAGTGACAACCTTTTCTTTGTCGGAAGTACCGGCATTCCTGCTACCAAAAAAACTCGCCTGATATATCTTAGAAATGCAGAAGATTTCTCACAAATCGAAGTTATAAAAAATCTTGCCATTGCCGACAATGACGCAAACTCTTTAATTGCCAACCCCGATTCTATCTGGGACAGTACCTACAATTCCGCTGTCGGGTTCCCTCTTACTATCGGCTCTGACCGCTGTTGCTATCTCGACAACTATACCGTTATGAAATGCTAAAGGAGTGATTT
>ONUD01000257.1 GCA_900320925.1 uncultured Eubacteriales bacterium | reverse complement strand
CATGATTCTTTGTCAAGTTCTGACGATATTCAATAAATGTGCAATCGCAGGGATACTTTCTCCTTGCTGCGAAGAAGTCGGAGACATCAATGCTCCTGTTGCCATAAAAAGAATATTTTTCAAACAGCCTGACTTTAGCTGCTTCATGATATACGAACAAAATACAGAGCCTGAACATCCACACCCTGAGCCGCCTGCATGGACATCCTGCCCTTCCAAGTCAAAAATCATCAAACCACAATCTTGATGATTGCCGGAAATATCTATTTCCTGCCGTTGCAGGAGTTCTTTCAATAGTTGTGAACCGACCTTTCCCAGATCTCCTGTCAATATCAAATCATAATCTGTCGGTTTGGTATTGGTATCCACAAAAAAATGGTACAGTGTATCTGCCGCCGCAGGAGCCATGGCCGCCCCCATATTATTGGCATCTTTGATTTTCAGGTCATTGATCTTCCCTACCGTCACATATTGGACACGGACTTCCCCATTGCTTTTATCTAACAGTGCTGCCCCTGCCCCTGTCACTGTCCATTGTGCTGTAGGTGTCCGTTGTCCGCCATACTCGATCGGCAACCGGAACTGTCTTTCCGCAGAGCAGAAATGGGAGGATGTCACAGCGACTGCTCTGTCAGCCGCACCACTGTCGATAAAGACAGAGGCTGCCAACATGGTTTGTGCCATGGTTGAGCAAGCCCCGTACTGTCCTAAAAACGGTATATTCAGCTCTCTCAGTCCAAAAGTGGATGAAATGCACTGATTCAGCAAATCTCCCGCAAAGATCACATCAATATCTGCATTGACCAGATGATTCCTTCTCAATAATTCACAAACGGCAGTTTTTTGCAAAGTGCTTTCGGCTTTTTCCCATGAGGGCTGTCCCAATCTGTTATCCTTGAATGTAATATCAAAATATTCTCCAAGAGGTCCCTCTCCTTCTTTTTTTCCTGCCACGCCCACGCTGGAACGGATCGTCACAGGATGACTCATTTTCAGCGTATATTTTCCCACTCTTTCCGACATAAAACAACCTCCTGTCAATTCGTTATTAGTATAACCGAACTGACAGGATTCATTCTTTTCAATGATGGAAGATCCTTCGTCCAATCAGCATGGCATCTCCAAAGCTGAAAAATCTATATTTCTCCTTTACGGCAATCTGATACGCATTCATCACATGGTCAAATCCTGCAAATGCCGATACCAGCATAATCTGCGTGCTTTCTGGCAGGTGAAAATTGGTAATCAGTCCATCCAACACCTTAAATTCAAAGCCCGGATAATTGAAAATATCCGTCCATCCTTCACTGGCTTTGATACAGCCCTCCTTTTTGGCAACCGTTTCCAGTGTCCGACAGCTTGTGGTACCCACAGAAATCACTCTGCCGCCGTTCTGTTTGGTTTCATTGATGAGTCTTGCGGTTGCTTCCGGCAGTTCGTAATGTTCCGAGTGCATTTTATGGTTTGTCACGTCATCCACCTTGACCGGACGGAATGTTCCGAGTCCCACATGGAGCGTCACAAACCCTATATTCACACCTTTTTCTTTGGCTTTTTGCAGAAGTTCTTTTGTAAAGTGCAAGCCGGCAGTAGGTGCAGCAGCAGATCCCAATTCACGGCTATATACGGTCTGATAACGCTCTTTATCTTTCAGTTTTTCATGGATATACGGCGGCAGGGGCATTTGACCGAGTTTGTCAAGATTTTCAAAAAAACTGCCCTCACAATCGAAATCCACGATTCTGTTGCCATCTTCCTTGACTTCTAAAACGGTGCAGGTCATCAGTCCGTTTCCAAAAGTAAAAGTGGCTCCCTCACGAGCTTTTTTACCCGGTTTCACAAGCGTTTCCCATCGTTTATTTTCTATCTGCCTAAGCAACAAAAACTCCACATTGGCTCCTGTTCCGTCCTTCGTGCCATAAATACGGGCAGGCAACACTCTGGAATCATTTAAGATCAAGCAATCACCTTGATGCAGATAGTCCAATATATCATAGAAATGCCGATGTGCCAATTCCCCCGTATCCCTGTCCATGACGAGCAGTCGGGAGCTGTCACGAGGTTCCAGCGGTGTTTGGGCAATCAGTTCTTCCGGCAGTTCATAATAAAAGTCACTTGTTTTCATATCCTTTTCCTTTCTACAGCACAATATCCCCTGAAACTCAGGGGATATTGCCTTATCAGGTATTTTTATCCACTTGGTGGAATGTTTTCAGATTGCCCGTTTTCTGACTGCGTTTGGCAAGCTCGTTCATCACATCGTCCACTTCAATGCCCTGCTCTGCCATCATCACAAACAGGTGATAGATGAGGTCGGATATTTCAAGCACGGTTTCCTGATTGTCACCGTTTTTGGCAGCAATGATGGTTTCCGAACACTCCTCCCCCACTTTTTTCAGTATTTTATCAAGACCCTTTTCAAACAGATAGCAGGTATAAGAACCTTCCTGCTTGTTTTGCTTTCTGTCGAGAATGGTCTGATACAAATCATAAAGTTCATTCATTTTAATTCCCCCTTATTTTTTCCAGAGTTCATGGAAGAAGCAAGAATGGCTTCCTGTATGACAGGCGGCACCCGTCTGTTCCACGATGACAAGTAACGTATCCTTGTCACAGTCACCCTTGATATCCACCACTTTCTGCAAGTGACCACTGGTTGCTCCCTTGTTCCACAGTTCCTGTCGGGAACGGCTGTAGAACCATGTATAGCCTGTTTCAAAGGTTTTCCGCATAGATTCCCTGTTCATATAGGCAAGCATGAGTACTTCTCCTGTATCCTTTTCCTGTATAATGGCAGGCAGCAGCTCTGCCTTTTGAAAATAGTCCTCGATGAACTCGTACATTTCCAAAACTCCTTATGCTTTTCTTTTGGCGGCGGCCTTGGCAACCTCAATGGCTCTTGAAAGATCCAAAGCACCTGTATAGATTGCCTTGCCGCTGATTGCCCCGTAAATATCCAGTGCCGAAAGGTTCAGGATGTCTTTCAGGTTGGACACACCGCCCGATGCAATGATATGGCAGTGAACAGAGGCTTTCAGCTCGTCGAGCATGGTCAGATTCGGACCCGACAGCATACCATCTTTGGAAATATCGGTAAAGATAAGGTACTGCACACCGATATCCTCCATCTGCTTGGCAAGTTCAATGTAATTGATTTCCGAGGTATCCGTCCAGCCATCAGCGGAGACCATGCCATTGAGTGCATCAATACTGACTGCAATCTGTGAGGCATACTTTTTGACTGCCTCCTTGACAAAAGCAGGATTTCTGATGGCGGCTGACCCCAGAATCACCCTGTCAATCCCGTTGGCAAGGTAGAAATCCACCGCTTCCATATCCCTGATACCGCCCCCGACCTCGATTTTCAGGCGGCAATTGTTTCTGACATCAAGAATCAAGTCAGAATTCACTCTTTTGCCGTCCTTGGCACCGTCAAGGTCAACCATGTGCATAAACTCTGCACCGGCTTTTTCAAACTCTTTTGCTGTTTCCACGGCACTTTCTGCCACCTTATGTACCGTGGAATAATCTCCCCTGTACAAACGAACACAATTTCCATCCTTTATATCAATAGCGGGCAATACTAACATAATCTATCAACCTTTCATAAAACACCTTTTGTAGAGAGTGGCTTGTCTGTATTGGTAAGCCTGACAGCCGCTTTCAGAGCGTGTGCCAGTGCTTTATACAGTGCCTCGGTCATATGGTGTGAATTTTTCCCGTAGCAAGACTTTAAGTGAAGCGTAATGCCTGCATTGTAGGCAAATGCCCTCATAAACTCCTCGGTCATACAGCTGTCATAGCCGCCGATTTTTTCTTCGGGGAATACCGCTTCAAATACCAGAAACGGTCTTTCACTGATGTCCAGAGAGCAAAACGCAAGTGCCTCATCCATCGGCACATAGAATGATCCGAATCTTGCAATACCGCTTTTATCCTTCAAAGCCTCGTGGAATGCCTTACCGATTACAATTCCGGTATCCTCGACCGTATGATGGCAGTCCACGTGCAGATCGCCCACGGTTTTCACGGTAAGTCCAAAACCACCGTGTACAGAAAAGGCTGTGAGCATATGGTCAAAGAATCCGATGCCGGTAGAGATGCAGGTTTCTCCCCCATCCAGATTCAGTGCCACATGAATATCAGTTTCCTTGGTTTTTCTGTCAATGATTGCTGTACGCATAGTTCCTGCCACCTTTTGAATGATTGCGAATTTAGTATAACGTATTTTGAAGCATTTGTAAACAGAAAAATGGAGATTCTTTCGGAAATTGCCATATTTTTAACACATATTCCCAAAAAGTTATATACTTACGTAGATATATTGTTCTACAATATATTTTTCCAGACAGCGTAACAGTTCCTGGTTTTCCTCTTCACTGCCCGCAGTGATACGCAATGCACAGGGATTTTTGAAAAATCTGACGGCAATGCCGTTGTTCAGCAGATACTCATATATCTCTTTGGCAAACTCTGCCCTCATAAAGACAAAGTTGGCACAAGGCTCTGCGATTTCGACAGGCATTTTGTACTGTTCTTTCAAAGCAAGCAGGGATTCATACAGATGTTTGGTATTCTCCACAATTTGTATGCACCGTTCCTGTAAAAGTTCCTTGTGGCGGTAAATGACTGTTCCCATCTCCTGTGTCAGCGTGTTGACATTATAGGGCGACTTGACCGCCTGCAAAGCACGGGTCAATGTCTTGTTGGCAACCGCAAAGCCGGAACGGATAGCCGCTGCTCCGACTGCCTTTGAAGCAGTTTTCAGCACGATAAGATTTTCATAATCGGCGGCTTCCCGCAAAAGGGATTCATGCCAGAAATCCATGTAAGCCTCATCCAGCACCACTAAAGCATTCACGCTTCTGACCAGTTTTCGTGCCTCTGCGGCGGTAATGCCCTGTCCTGTCGGATTACAGGGGTTGGAAAAAATCAACATATCTGCCTTCGTTTCATTGACAGCCTGTATCAGTTCGTCCACATTGATTTGTAGGTTATCGTCCTTTTGGAAGGCAATCACTTCATTTTCCGACAAAAAGGAATAAAAACGGTACATGGAGAAATCCGGTTCTGTCACCATGACCCTGCTTCCTCTTTGCAGCATGGCGGAAGCCAGCAGATACAATACTTCATCGGAACCGTTTGTGACCGTGACATTTTCAGCGGCAATATCATAAAATGCCGCGAATGCCGCTGCTAATTTTTTGGCAGAGGGGTCAGGATAACGATGAAACGGCAGTGTATCAATGACAGCTTTCATTTCCTCACGGATTACCTCCGGCATGGCATAAAAGGATTCATTGGCATCCAGACGAATCCTGTAATTTCCCGTAATAGGTTCATAAGGCTCCAATTCTCTGACTTTTTCACATAATGTATAGGACATCAGCATTCTCCTCTTTTCTCTTCATAACGGACAAGAATGGAATTGGCGTGTGCCGTCAGACCCTCTGCATTGGCAAAGCGTACAATATCTTCTTTATCTCTGTCAAGAGCATTTTCCGTATAATAGATAAAGCTGGACTTTTTGACAAAGCTGTCAACGGACAGCGGTGAGAAAAATCTTGCGGTACCGCTTGTCGGCAGGACATGGTTCGGACCTGCAAAATAATCTCCCAGCGGTTCGGGGGAATAGCTGCCCAGAAAGACCGAACCGGCATTATCCAATCTGCCGATATATTCCATCGGATTCTGACAGCATACTTCCAAGTGTTCGGGAGCTAATGCATTGGCCAGTGCCACAGCCTTATCCATGGTATCACACACGATAATCACACCATAATTCGTCAGGGACTCTTCAATAATCTCACGACGGGAAAGCATTTGCACCTGTCGTTCAATCTGGGAAACGGTTTCTTCCGCCAATGTTTCAGAAGTTGTCACCATAATGGCAGAAGCCAGTCTGTCATGCTCTGCCTGTGACATCAGGTCAGCGGCAAGGAATTTCGGATTTGCCGTTTCATCTGCCAGCACCAGTATTTCACTCGGTCCTGCGATCATGTCAATATCCACGTTTCCGTACAGCAGTTTTTTTGCCGTTGCTACAAAGATATTGCCCGGACCGACAATTTTATCCACCTTGGGCACACTTTCCGTACCGTATGCCAACGCTGCCACTGCCTGAGCACCGCCCATTAAAAATACCCTGTCCACTCCTGCAATCACGGCGGCTGCCATGATATTGGGATTGGGTTTGCCGTCTTTCATGGGAGGCGTTACCATGACCAATTCTTTCACTCCTGCAATTTTGGCAGGAATCGCATTCATCAGTACAGAGGACGGATACGCTGCTGTACCGCCAGGCACATACAAACCTACTCTTGAAAGACCTCTGACACGCTGTCCCATGATGACACCATTCTCTTTCGTGGTCAGCCAGCTCTGCTGTTTCTGACGGGCATGGAAATCCCTGATATTGTCAACGGCTTTTTTGATTGTTTCTATCAGTGCCGGATCACATTCCTGCATGGCGGCTTCCATTTCCTCTTTGGACACTTCAAAGCATTCAGGGGCTTTTCCGTCAAACTTGACTGTATATTCCCTGACAGCCTCATCGCCACGGTCACGTACATTGTTAATAATTTCCGTGACGACTGCTGTTACGTCCTGATTGGTATTTCTGCTTCTTTCTTCAATTTTAGAAAGAAATACGGTTTCTGCCTTTCCATCTGCCTTGATAATGTTAATCATTGCAATTTCTTCCTTTCCTCGTCCATTTTTTCGGCAAGCGTTTCAATTTCCTTTTTCCGCAGTTTCAGGCTGGCATTGTTGGCAATGAGCCTTGCCGAAATGGGTG
>ONUD01000258.1 GCA_900320925.1 uncultured Eubacteriales bacterium | reverse complement strand
GGGGGAGGGGGTCGTATGGTGAATGTGGTAATCGTCGGTCTGGGTATCATCGGCGGGTCGATGGCAAAAGCCATTGCCGAATATACCGACTGCCATATTATCGGAATCAACCGCAGTGAGGAAACCCTGCAAAAAGCCATGGAGTGCGGTGCCATCCATGAAATCGGCACAGCAGACTCCCTGAAAAAGGCGGATATGCTAATTTTAGGCGTGTATCCCGAAGTGGCGGTGCAGTTTATCCGTGACAATGCTGACAAGATTCCCCGGCATTGTATTGTGACGGATACTTCGGGGATTAAATCCCAAATCTGTCCCGCTTTGTCGGAAATTGCCAGAGAATACGGCTTTACCTTTGTAGGCTGCCACCCTATGGCAGGAAAAGAAAAAAGCGGCTTTGATGTATCGGAAGCGACTCTCTTCCGCCATGCAAGCTGTATTTTGGTGCCGTGTGATGCTCCCCGGCAGGCCGTGGACAAGGTGGCGGATTTTATGATGCAGTTAGGCTTCGGCAGAATCGTCTATGCGACTCCCGAAGAGCATGACAGAATGATTTCCTTTACCTCTCAGCTTCCTCATGTCATTGCCTGTGCCTATGTATTCAGCCCCTGCTGCAAACATCACAAGGGCTTTTCGGCAGGCAGCTATCGCGATGTTTCCAGAGTTGCCAATATCAATGGCGTGCTTTGGTCAGAGCTTTTTATCGAAAATCAACAGGCACTCCTGCCGGAAATCGACACATTCCTCGAAAACATGACAGCTATACGTACTGCCATTGCCAAAGGGGATCGACAGGAGCTTTCACAATTGCTGAATCGGGGAAAACTCATTAAGGAGGAATTGGGCGAATGAAAGTGGTTTCCGTCAAAACAGGCAGACCATATGACATTCTGATAGAACGTCATATCCTTGACCGTGCAGGAGAATATATCCGACCGCTGACCAAAGCGATCCGTGCGGTGATTGTGAGTGACAGCAATGTAGCACCGCTGTATGCCGACAGAGTGGCCAAGTCCCTGCAAAACAGCGGCTTTGCCACATCGCTCTTTGTCTTTCGGGCAGGAGAACGCTCCAAGCGTCTTGCTGCCGTTGAACAGATGTATCTGCACTTTCTGAAACATGATCTGACCAGAACGGACATCGTGGTGGCACTCGGCGGCGGTGTGACGGGGGATATGGCAGGCTTTGCCGCAGCAACCTATCTCAGAGGCATTGATTTCGTGCAGATTCCTACCAGCCTGCTGGCACAGGTGGATTCGTCCGTTGGCGGGAAAACAGCCGTTGACCTTCCTGCCGGCAAAAATTTAGTAGGGGCTTTCTGGCAACCCATACGGGTGTTGATTGACCCCGCAGTACTCAAGACACTTCCCGATAAATTTTTCAGGGATGGCTTGGGAGAGGTGATTAAATACGGATGTATCCGCAGCAAAGCCTTGTTTGAACGTCTGGAACGGGAAAATGCCGCAGATTGGATTGATGAGGTCATCTATGAATGTGTATCCATCAAGCGTGACGTGGTAGAACAGGATGAGCGTGATATGGGGGAGAGAGCCATTCTTAATTTCGGTCATACGTTCGGTCATGCCTTGGAAAAGCTCCACAACTACAGTGGTCTGACACACGGCGAAGCGGTAGCGGCAGGGGCGGCCATTATCACACGTATCTCCGAACGAAATGGCATTACCGCTCAGGGAACTGCCAAACGTTTGGAACAACTCCTGCAAAAGTATGGACTTCCCATTGATGCGGAATTTCCGTTGACGGACATACTCCCTGCTGTCCGGGGCGATAAGAAAAGTACAGGCAGACAGGTTCGTTTTATCTTTCTCAAGGAAATTGGAGACTGCCTGATTCAGGCGATTCCTGTGGAGGAATTCAGAACTTTTTTTGGGGAACATCATTTTTAAAAAATTTTTCAATTTCCTATTGACAATGCTCTATGAGTGTGCTATACTGATAAAGCACTTTGAGAGTGACGTCAATATCGCGGAGTGGAGCAGTTTGGTAGCTCGTTGGGCTCATAACCCAAAGGTCGCAGGTTCAAATCCTGCCTCCGCAACCACTAAAAAGCCTTGTAAACATTAGCGTTTGCAAGGTTTTATTTTTTAACCTAAATGGGCAAGAAGTCACCCGAGTCTCACCTGCCGGTTCGGTCGGTGCTTCTGCCTTCGGTAGAGGTGTCCACCGGTCACCCGCACCCTCTAAGGCGGTGGGATGAATTGCCCGTCAGCCGTAAGGCTGACTTATTATTTCTTGACATCAAAAATAAAGAATGTTATC
>ONUD01000259.1 GCA_900320925.1 uncultured Eubacteriales bacterium | reverse complement strand
CCTCTGTGAGGGAGGTGGCAAAAGCTGGTAAATTAGCTGTCAAGAGGGAATCCATCCTGTTATGAAAGGAATGGATGGAGAGGTAGGAAGTTGTCCAGCTTTTGACGGAGGGAGCGTGGCGGCAAGGCAGTATCCATTGTTGTATCTTTCATCGGGAAAATGAATTTGTGCCTTTTCACAACATCTTTGCCAATTTGCTCATTGAAATAATTTTTTGGAGGTTTGACTATGTTCAAAAACATCGACATCAGTACGCTCAATGACAACTTCTTTACCAAAATCGGCAAAGAATGGATGCTTGTCACGGCAGGCGATGAAAACAAGTGCAATACCATGACCGCAAGCTGGGGCGGCATTGGAATCCTGTGGAACAAAAAGGTGGCATTCAGCTTTATCCGTGACTCCCGTTACACGCTGGAACTGATGGACAGCCATGATGGTTATACACTGTCCTTTTTTGGCGGAAAGATGATGAAAGAGCTGACGTTCTGCGGCAGGAACTCCGGCAGGGATGTGGATAAAATACAGGCTGTCGGGCTGACACCTGTATACGATAACGGTGTCACGTACTTTGAAGAAGCGGAATTGGTACTGGTATGCAGGAAGCTCTACAAACAGCAGATGACACCTGATTGTTTCCTTGATAAGAGCCTTGCAGAACAACACTATGCCGACCATGACTGGCATGAGTTCTTTGTGGGCGAGATTGTCAGCGTCCTGCAAAAGCAATGAAAAACGTACTCATTACAGGTGCTTCCAGGGGCATCGGTGCAGAAACGGCAAGACTGTTTGCCAAAAGCGGGTGTCATGTCTATCTGAATTACAACCGCTCCGAAGAAGCCGCCTTTGCACTGTACGAAGAATTGCAAGTCTACTCCGTGGAGCTTGTCAGGGCAGATGTTTCCAAGCCGGAGCAAGTCAGGGAGATGTTTTCTGCCGTGCGGGGCATTGACATTCTCGTCAACAATGCCGGCATGGCACAGACCAAGCTGTTTACGGACATCACCGACGAGGATTGGCAGAAGATGCTTGCCGTCAATCTCAGCAGTGCCTTTTATTGTTGTCGTGCGGCTCTCCCGTACATGATACGTCAGCACTTTGGCAGGATTATCAACATCTCTTCCATGTGGGGGCAGGTCGGCGGCTCCTGTGAAGTACACTACTCTGCGGCAAAGGCGGGGATTATCGGTTTGACAAAAGCCCTTGCCATGGAGGAGGGACTCAGCGGCATTACCGTCAACTGCATTGCCCCGGGTGTCATCCGAACCGACATGACTGCCAATCTCTCCGACAGTGATTTTGCCGCCCTTAAAGACGAAACCCCCACCAATACCATTGGCACCCCCTTTGACATTGCACGCACCATTCTGTTTCTTGCGGATGAAGCGTCCTCTTTTATCACGGGGCAGGTCATTGGTGTCAACGGCGGCTTTGTTGTATAAAAACCACCCCCGACAGAAGCTTGCCGGGGGTGATGTTTTATGCATGATATGCATGATTTCTGTATAAATATTGACTGCCAATGATTCATTCAGGGGTTAAAAAATGATTTTTGACGGCATAAATCTGCTTTTTATTCGTGAAATATATATAAAAATGGGGGAGAGGAAAGAAAAAAATATTGAGTAGTATACGAAAAAAGGTGCGTCTGAATAAATATTCATAAAACACTTGATTTTATGCAGGAAACGTGTATAATAGATACTGTAATCAAAAGTTTACGGAGGTTTTTACAATGGGCGATATTAAAAAAGTAGTTCTGGCATATTCGGGCGGTCTGGATACCTCTATCATCATTCCGTGGCTGAAAGAAAACTATGACAACTGTGAAGTCATTGCCGTATCGGGCGATGTCGGTCAGGGTACGGAACTGGACGGTCTGGAAGAAAAGGCTCTCAAAACCGGTGCTTCCAAGCTGTATGTCGAGGATCTGAACAAGGAATTTATCGAAGAATACGTGTTCCCGACCATCAAGGCGGATGCTGTCTATGAAAGCAAGTATCTGTTGGGTACTTCCTTTGCAAGACCCATTATTGCCAAGCGAATCGTGGAAATTGCCCTCAAAGAGGGGGCAGACGCTATCTGCCACGGCTGTACCGGCAAGGGCAATGACCAGGTGCGTTTTGAACTGGCTATCAAGGCTTTTGCTCCCGATATGAAAATCATTGCACCGTGGAGAGAATGGTCTTTGAAATCCCGTGACGAGGAAATCGACTATGCCGAGGCACACAACATTCCTCTGAAAATTACAAGAGAAACCAACTATTCCAAAGATAAAAATATCTGGCATATTTCCCATGAAGGACTTGACCTTGAGGATCCTGCCAATGAACCCATGTACAACAAAGAAGGCTTTTTGGAACTGGGCGTATCCCCTGAGCAGGCTCCTGACAAGCCGACCTATGTGACCATTTCCTTTGAAAAGGGTGTTCCTACCGCCATAGACGGCGAAAAGCTGGGTGCGGTGGAACTGGTCAAGAAGCTGAATCAGCTTGGCGGCGAGAACGGTATCGGTATCGTGGACTTGGTGGAGAACAGGCTGGTAGGCATGAAGTCCAGAGGTGTTTATGAAACACCCGGCGGTACGATTCTGTACCATGCCCACAACAAGCTGGAGGAAATTACGCTTGACCGTGATACCTACCACTTCAAACAGGAAGTCGGTCTGCGTTTTGCAGAACTGGTCTACTTCGGACAGTGGTATACACCCCTCAGAAAGGCACTTTCTGCTTTTGTTGATTCTACGCAGGAAACCGTGACGGGGGATGTCAAGCTGAAACTCTACAAGGGCAATATCATTGATGCAGGAGTGACTTCTCCGTATTCCCTCTATGATCCCGATATTGCCACCTTTGACGAGGACGAGGTTTATAACCAGAAGGATTCCGCAGGCTTTATCAATCTCTTCGGACTTCCCATCAAGGTTCAGGCAAAAAAGAATCTCATCAAAGAGTAATGCAGAACAGAGATATGTCAGGGCGAATGGTAGATTACTGTCCGCCCTGCTTGTCATTTCAGAGGAGGAGTGATTCCATGAAGCTTTGGGCAGGACGTTTTGCAAAGGAAATCGACAAAAAAACAAATGATTTTAATTCTTCCATCTCCTTTGACAGCAGAATGTACAGAGAGGATATTGAGGGCAGTATGGCTCATGCCGCCATGATTGGCGAGTGCGGCATTATCGAAAAAAAGGAAGCAGAAGCCATTATCGAGGGACTGAAAGGCATATTGGCAGATATTGACAATGGCACCCTGTCAATTGACCCGAATGCCGAGGATATCCATACCTTCATCGAGGGGGAACTGACACAGCGTCTTGGTCAGACCGGCAAGCGTCTGCATACCGCCAGAAGCCGGAATGACCAGGTGGCAGTGGATATTCGTTTGTACCTGAAAAAAGAGGTACGCCAGATTGAAAAGCAGGTCAAAGAATTGATAGAAGTGATTTGCAAGAAAGCGGAGGAGTATGCAGGGGCAGTCATGCCCGGTTATACCCACTTGCAAAGAGCCCAGCCGATTACCTTCGGACATCATTTGATGGCTTATGCCGAAATGCTTTTGCGTGACGTGGACAGACTGGCGTGTGCTTACAGACATATGGACGAAATGCCGTTGGG
>ONUD01000260.1 GCA_900320925.1 uncultured Eubacteriales bacterium | reverse complement strand
TGCCGGTCCCGCTTCGTACGGTATGACCGATACCATGGGACGTATGCACTCCGATGCCCAGTTTGCAGGTTCCAGCTCCGTTCCCGCTCATGTTGAGATGATGGGACTGATTGGTATGGGCAACAACCCGATGGTTGGTGCCACTGTTGCTGTTGCCGTCAGCGTAGAAGAAGCTGCCAAGGAAGGCAAATTCTGATTGTCTGACAGCGTGAACCAAACACTTTTTATCACCCGAAAAGACATCTTAAAAAATGTCTTTTCGGGTGTTTTTGTTCGCTGTCATAAAGTAAAACGGCGGCAATTTTGCCACCGTTTGCTTTTATTCAGTCGGCTGTTCCGCAGACTGTGTATTTTCGGGAGGAGCAGGCGGTTCTTCTTCTTCGGCAGGGGAAGCAGAAGATTCCACAGGAGTTTCCGTCACCGATGTATCGGCAATGCTGACGGGCTGTTCTTCCACCAGTTTCAGGTTGGTGCGGTTGAAGAGGAAGGCATACACGCACAGAGCGATATCTCCTGCACAACTGAGGATGTTGGTCAAGGTAGGAAGCACGACTTCTGTATCAATGCCTGCAACGGCATGGGAGGGCATGGACATCTTGATGAGCAGGTCAATGGATACGACCAGTCCCAGTGGAATGAACAGTGTTCCGTATATAGCAGAGCGTCTGACAGCGGCAGAAAGGTTGATTCCGGCAAAGAACATGGACTGGTAGAACAGGAACATCAGCAGGACTGCCACAGCGATAATATCAAACATTTCGGTGGCAAGGATGGATTTTTTCGTATACTCTCCGAACAGGGTCACGAACCTTGAACAGCACCATACCGGCACCAGCAAGCTCAGTACCGGCATTTTGGCAATCCCGTTCTGTCCTGTAAACGAAATGCAGGATTCAAACAGCAGTACCGAACCGCCTGTCAGAGCAAGAATGCAGTTGACTATATTCGGCGAATCTGACAGCAGATTCAGGATGCCCTGACTGATGACGGCAACCGAGGCAAGAAAGCCGAACAGGCCGCAGAGAATATTTTTGGAGGGAGCAATTTGGATTTCCTTTTTTCTGTCGGCAATGCTCAGTCCCCAACCGATGAACAGCAATAGTACCACCGAACCGATAAAGATGCCGTTGCAGACCGTGGAATCAAGGAAAAATCCGTTGTTGCCGTACACATTCAGCACGGTGTCACTGATTTTGGCACATCCGCCTATCAGGGTGACGATGACCATTGGGATCCAAAGCTTTCTTAATTTCATATGTTGACACTCCTTTTAACAATCTCGCTGGGCAAGAGGGATATATTGTCTGCCGCTGACCATAGAACGATAGGCAGGGCGGATAATTCTTCCGCCATAGGCTGCCTCTTCGATGCGGTGGGCACACCATCCCGTGATTCTTGACACGGCAAACAGCGGCGTGAACAGTTCACTGGGTATCCCAAGCATATCATACACAAATCCCGAATAAAAGTCAACATTGGCACAAATGACCTTGCTGCTTTTTTTGACATTTTTCAGCACAGCGGGTGTCAGCTTTTCCACGGTCTTATACAAGGCAAATTCTTCTGTCATCTGCTTCTCCTCGGCCAACGTTTCAGCCGTCCTTTTCAGGATTACCGCACGGGGGTCGGAAAGGGTATAAATGGCATGGCCGAAGCCATAGATCAATCCTGAACCGTCACCGTTTTTCTTTTCCACGAGGGAAGAGAGGTAGCGGTACAGTTCCTCTTCATCTGTCCAGTCTTTTACCTTTTCCTTGAGTTCCGTCATCATGGAGCGTACCCGCAGATTGGCACCGCCGTGACGGGGGCCTTTCAGTGAACCGATAGCGGCAGAGATAGCGGCATACGTATCCGTTCCCGAAGAGGACAGCACTCTGGCAGAGAACGTGGAATTATTGCCGCCGCCGTGTTCGGCATGGAGGATCATGCACAGGTCAAGAAGCTTGGCTTCCGAGTCGGTGAAGTGCATATCCGGCCGCAAGGCACGCAGAATGGATTCACTGGTGGAAAGGCACGGGTCAATGGGGTGGAAGAACATACTGCCCCTGTCAAAAGCCCTCTTTTTGACCTGATAGGCACAGGTCATGGCAGTCGGCAGAGAGGCAATCAGGCGAATAGACTGGCTCATGATATTTTCCAGTCCCGTATCATCGGGGCGTTCATCAAACGAATACAGAGCCAGCACAGAACGGCCGAGTTTGTTCATGACATCCTTGGAGGGTGATTTCATAATCATATCTTCTACAAAGCCGTCCGGCAGTTCTCTCATACTGCCAAGTGTTTCCTTGAACTGTTGGAGCTGCAAAGCAGTCGGCAAAGCCCCGAACAGCAGCAGCCATGCTGTTTCTTCATAACCGAAGCGGTTTTCATTTATACAGGCATTTATGATGTCGTTGACATCTATTCCCCTGTAAGTCAGCTTACCCTTGTCAGGCACTCTCTCACCGTCCGCCATCATGAAGCCGTGTACATTGCATATATTTGTCAATCCTGCCATGACACCGGTGCCGTCGGGATTTCTCAGACCTCTTTTTACATTGTAAGTTTGATAGTCAGAGCTGTTGAAACCGTTGTGTCGCCTGTATTCCTCGCAAAGCTCGGAAAAATTCTGCGTTTCAATATCTGTTGACATTTCGTCATACCTCATTTCAGAATGTCATATACTTTATACATAGAATATTTTAGCCTTTTTTAACGGTCATGTCAAGAAAATAATCGAAAGGAATTGAAGATATGAAAAAAAGGACAGTTATTTTGCTTTTCCTTATGGCAATTATGGCAATATTGCCGTTTATCTCTATGAAAAAGACCTCAGCCGAAGCCCCAAGAATATATGTCAAAAATGAACAGGTATTTCATATACTCGATACATCGTGCAATAAGATCATTGAAGTACCTGACAGGGAATTTTGCATAGGGGCATTGGCATATGAAATGCCGTCTGATTTTTCAAAAGAGGCTTTAAAAGCACAGTGTATCGCCTGCTACACGCATTTTTTACGTCTGCGTGAAAACTCAAAGGAAAATTACGATTTTCAGGCTGACCTTTCAAAAAATCAGTTCTATATAAAAGACCTCTCCAATGAAAACAGAAGAGTATTTTCACAAGCGGTCGATGAAGTGTTCGGTAAAGTCCTTACAGATGATAATGGCAATTTGATAGATGCAGCATACCATGCCATTTCCGGCGGTCAGACGGAAAGTGCAAAAGATATATTCGGCTTTGACAGTGAGTATTTACAGCCCGTGTCAAGTGCGGGTGATGTGAATGTATCAGGTTATCTGTCTTTAAAGGAAATATCAAAAGACAGATTTAAAAATGTGCTTTCCGAAAATGGTGCAAAATTGGATGGAGAGCCGTCACAGTGGATAGGTGATCTAAACAGAACAAACTCCGGAACTGTAAAAACTGTCAATATCGGCAATAAAACCTTCAGTGGTTCGGATATG
>ONUD01000262.1 GCA_900320925.1 uncultured Eubacteriales bacterium | reverse complement strand
GGATACAGATCGTTCAGAGTCTTAGCCATCGGAGCAAGGCAGTTTGTTGTGCAGGAAGCAGCGGAGATGATCTGATCGTCAGCAGTCAGAGTATTCTCGTTCACGCTGAACACGATTGTTTTCAGGTCATTGCCTGCGGGTGCAGAGATAACGACCTTTTTAGCACCGGCATTGATGTGAGCCATGGACTTATCCTTGGAGCAGTAGAAGCCTGTGCATTCCAGAACAACATCTACACCGAGTTCTCCCCAAGGAAGTTCGGCAGCATTGGCTTTTGCATAGATGGTAAGGGTCTTGTCGTCCACGGTAAGGGTACCGGCTTCGTCATCAGCAGACACGGTATGGAGACCTTCACCGATTTTGCCGCAGTAACCGCCCTGTGCGGTATCATACTTCAGAAGATTGGCAAGCATGGAGGGTTTTGTCAAATCGTTGATAGCGACCACTTCATAACCCTCTGCACCGAACATCTGTCTGAAAGCCAGACGACCGATACGACCAAAACCATTGATAGCAACTTTAACTGACATGGAATTACCTCCTAATAATTTTTACTCTAACCATTTTACTATAATTGCGGTAAAATTACAAGGTCTTTGTACAAATTTTAACAGAAAATTTTTATTTTATCTGATTTTGCTTCCTGCGGGCAGGCCGTCCACGAATATCACTTTCACGTCATCACCGTTTTCTCCTGCAAGGATCATGCCCTGACTTTCCACGCCGCAGAGTACGGCAGGTTTCAGATTGGCAACGAGGATAATTTTCTTTCCGACCAGTTCATCGGGCTTGTAGTATTTGGCAATGCCGCTCGCCACGGTTCTTTCACCGAAGCCGTCATTCAGCGTAAGTTTCAAAAGCTTTTTGGCTTTTTTGACAGGCTCACAGGCGATAATTTCGGCAACCCTCAGTTCGACTTTGGCAAAGTCATCGATGCCAATCATCGCAACATTTTCGGGTTTTTCGGGCTTGGGTTCTTCTTTTTTCTGAGAGCCTATCAGTTTGTTGAGTTCCTCAATTTCCTTGTCAACGTCGATTCTTGGGAAGATGATATTTCCCTTATGCACCGTGACATTTTTCGGAAGCTTGCCGAAAGCGGCGGTACTTTCGTATGTAACATCTTCTTCACCTGCTCCGATCTGTTCCCATACAACAGGCATGGTGGTAGGCATAAATGCTGAAAGGAGCGTAGACACGATGCGGATGGTTTCCAGCAGGTTATAGAGGACACACGCAAGGCGGGATTTTTTCGCTTCGTCTTTTGCCAGAATCCACGGAGCCGTTTCGTCAATGTACTTGTTGGCACGGGACACGACCTTGAAAATTTCGGCAAGAGCATTGCTGAGCTGTGTTTTGTCGATAAAGCCGTCCACGATGTCAACGAGAGCGGTTGCCTGGGCGATAAGGTCATCGTCAAATTCACCGCTTTCCTGTACAGCGGGAAGGGTACCGCCAAAGTACTTATCCACCATGGCAACGGTTCTGGAAACAAGATTGCCTAAGCCGTTGGCAAGGTCGGTATTGATACGGTTAATCATGATTTCATTGGAGAAAGAGCTGTCCGAACCGAGAGCCATCTCACGCATAATATGATAGCGGATAGCATCGGTTCCATAGCGTTCGCCCAGTACAAACGGGTCAATGACATTGCCGAGGGACTTGCTCATTTTCTGCCCGTTGAAGGTAATCCAGCCGTGTACCGCAAGGTGTTTGGGCAGGGGCAGGTCAAGTGCCATCAGCATTGCCGGCCAGATGATGGCATGGAAACGCATAATATCTTTGGCAACCATATGCACATCGGCAGGCCAGAATTTGTCATAATCGTGGTAGGTATCATTGCCGTAACCGAGAGCCGTGATATAGTTGGAGAGAGCATCGATCCAGACATACACCACATGGCCGGGGTCAAATGTCACAGGGATGCCCCATTGAAAACTGGTTCTGGATACACACAAATCCTCCAGTCCGGGTTTGATAAAGTTGTTGACCAGTTCCAAAGCACGTGTTTTCGGCTGTAAGTAGTCGGTTTCGGTGAGGAGCTTTTCGATTCTGTCGGCAAAAGGGGACATTTTAAAGAAATAAGCTTCTTCCTTGGCTTCGGTAACAGGTCTGCCGCAGTCAGGGCATTTGCCGTCCACCAACTGGGAATCTGTCCAGAAGCTCTCACAGGGGGTACAGTATTTGCCCTTGTATTCACCTTTGTAGATATAGCCCCTGTCATACAATTCCTTGAAAATCTTCTGCACGGCTGTCACATGATAGTCATCGGTGGTACGGATATACCGGTCATAGCGGATATTCATATATTGCCAGAGCTTTTGAAAGATTTCCACAATCTCATCGACATACTGTTGGGGAGTAACACCCTTTTCAGCGGCCTTTTGTTCAATTTTCAGACCGTGTTCATCGGTACCCGTGAGAAACATGACGTCATAGCCCTGCATTCGTCTGTATCTGGCGATGGAGTCACAGGCGGCAGTGGTATAGCAATGACCGATATGCGGATTGCCTGACGGATAGTAGATCGGTGTGGTAATGTAATACTTTTCACCGGAATGCTTTTGCATAAAGCATACCCCCATTCTTGATAATGTAACAATTCTATAACAAATCAGAAGTTTTATCAAGACTTTTTTCAAAAATAATGCTCGCACATGGCACTGATTCTGGCAAGTGTTTCCTCTGCCCAACTGTAGTCGGTCATATACTCACCGTAAAAAAGTTGCCTTGCGGCATTGGTTCTCTTTAAAAACGAAAAATAATCACAATCAATGGTCTCTGCATTGACCCGACAGTATCCTCTGGAGGTATCAAAGACAGATTCTATCTCATAACGCCGGAATGTACGGTTGATGTTCATGACAGCCTTGCGGTACAAGCGTTTCACTCTTTCATCAAAAGGGCGGTTTTCCCAAAGTTTGTCAATGGCTTCCTGCATACTGACATTACCGCCCGCATGGTCGATGCACAGGGCAAACAGTTCCTTGGCTTTGGCACTGTGGAAGTCCACGGGAGTGTTATGCACAAATACCTCAAACCGTCCGAATGCCCG